>NZ_JAUBSB010000023.1:0-94104 GCF_036702135.1 Microcoleus sp. LAD1_D3
CACGGCAATCGTTTGGGAGTTTATTGTTGCCGAATCTATCTTGCTTTACCTCTGCTTAAATATCTGCGGAATGCGGGTTCAAAAGCCTAAAATTGCGGTAGTAAATCGGATTTCACCCATCTTAATTACGTGAAATACCCGAAAACCGCAGTCGCCAAAGTGATCCTTTTTATCATGCAGGTTGTAGCGGACATCATATCAGGTTAAATCAACGCAGATGAATAGGATTTCATCTGCCTTTATCTTCCTTACTCGGCGGGGAAAAAATAGAATTGGCAAAACTAACCGGATTCTGTATAAACTCTCGAGCTTAATTCTCCTTTCTGCCGAACGGTGACTACTTGCCCGATCGCCTTCAGCACAATACTGGGAGAAAAAAGTATAGCCGGCGACTCAATCATGTGCAGAACTTCCAAAAATGCTTGACAAACTTTAGCATCTCCGACCAGCACTTTTAACACTAGATCCATGTAATCAATAATCAGCCGCGTGCCCAAATTTGGTTTCGCACCTGTACTTCCCCGATAGCGGGAATCCTGACTGATGGCAAACGTCCAAGGGATAGTATGTAATTTTGCTAGTTTTTGTTGAAATTGTCGAGAGAAACCTTTTAAATCGCCTTCGGGATACCGCTCTCTTTGCTTTTGCAAACATTCATCTAGCATCTGAGCATCCAGTGCAGCAACGGTCATTCCCTGGCCATAAACCGGGTTGAAAGCGCAAACTGCATGACCGATAATTATTAAGTTTTCAGGGTAACGACGGAGGCGATCGTAGTGGCGTAAACGGTTTTCTGTACCTCGATAACTATAAACAGGTGTGAGGGCTTCTGCGTCTTTAATCGCATGATAAATTGTCGGGGTTGGCAGACTGCGTGCAAATTCTAGAAAACCTGCTTCGTCTGTGGGAGGATAATCCCGATCGCCCCCGGCGACAGTCACCAGCCAGCGATTGCCTTCGATCGGAAAAATTGCACCGCCACGGGTGCGAAATGGCGGTGCTGTTGACACAAAGACTGGCGCTGTGTCTGACAATTTACCCCTGCATTCATAGATGCGGGTGGCATAGCCGACACAAGCATTGATAACGGTTTCTTGCGGAGGTTCATAGCCCAAACTTTTCAACCATTGAGGTGTTTTGGAAACTTTGCCACCAGCATCGACTACTAAATCTGCATACAAATTCTCTGCATGGATGTTAGCCTGGTTGTGGCGATCGCGAAAACGCACCGATACGCCAGCAACCTCCGCACGCGAGGCATTCGTCAGCAACCCCGTTACTGTGCCTCCTTCGAGGAAATGCACGTTCGTATTTTCAGCCAAGCGGCGGCGAATGTGCCAATCCAGTAAATCCCGACTGAACATAATTAAATCATTTAGATCCGGGCTAAATTGCGGAGCCCAACCCGCCGGACTAAACCACCCGATCGACCTTGGATCTAAAGTAGGAGCACCAGCAGCTATCAGTTCGTTTTCCCAGCCGGGAAAAAACTGTTCTAGGATGATTTTCCCCCGATTTAAAAGGATGTGAAGGTGACGAGATTGAGGAATACCGGGGCGAGGTACGGGTTGTTCAGGAAAAAAATCTCGTTCAACAATACTAACTCGGTCGAAGTGTTTTGCTAATACTCTAGAGGCCAACAGTCCTGCTAAACTGCTGCCAATAATAATTGCATGACTTTCTCGCTGCACGATCGAATTCCTTGAAAGCTAATTTGCTATGGCATTGGTAGATAAATTGTTAACAATTTGTCTGGGCTTCTGTGCTGACTCTTTATATCCCTCTACCCAAGATTTTCCTCTGCGATTATTTTAATCCGACTTACCATTACTATCATCTATATCGGGTGCGCCCCAGCGCGCTTTACTCATAACTGAGAACTAACAACTTCACAACTGCCAACTTACTTAGCACAAACAGCCCTAAATAGACAGCCTACCGCAGACATATTTCTACACTTCCAACTGTAGGGGGATGTTTTAGCTCGACAATAAGGCGATGATTGCCATTGGGGGCATGAGTCTAAAACTATATACTGGTAAACTCGCGCCAATGAGCGCGCGCACCCACTCCTTAACGAGGAATATACTATGTATCAAAATTTGCCAATAAATCCACAACTGTATAACATCGGGTTCTGGCTGGCCCAAGTGCCAGTAGAGCAGACTACTACAAACACAGCAGAAGACGCAGCACTTCTCTATTCCGGGCCGCAATTTTTTATCGCCTTGATAGCTGGAGTCGTACTCGCCTGCGCTTTCCAACTCTTGCTAACAAATTTATCAGTAGCCGCGGGCCTTTCCTACATGGGACAATCCCATGACGACGACAGCCACCACTCGGATAGTGGCAGCCCCCCAGTCCGCCATATCGGCCGAAAGGTAGGTACTTGGACGCTAATCACCGTCACCATCGCTTTATTCTTCGCTTGCTTGCTAGCAGTTAAGCTGAGCTTGATTAGCAGTCCCGGTTTAGGTGCGATTGTCGGTTTAGTCGTGTGGGCAACCTATTTCTCAATGCTTGTCTGGGTGAGTTCCACCACCGTCGGTTCCCTGATCGGTTCCGTCGTCAACACTGCCACGTCAGGCTTTCAAGCCATTGTCGGCACCGCAGCCTCGGCCATCGGCGCAAAAGCAGCTAGCAACCAAGTCGTCGCCACAGCGAAAGCAGCAGCAGCAGCAGTGGGCCATGAACTGGGTAGCGCGATCGACCCCACCAGCTTGCGCGAAAACGTCGAAGACTACATCCAAAGCCTCAAACCGCCAGAATTAGACATCAAAGGGATGCGTAGCGAGTTTGAAAAATTGCTTAATGATCCGCAACTAAAAACCATTGCAGCCGAAAATTTGCCGAATCTCGATCGGCAAACTCTCGTAGATTTAGTAAGTTCGCGATCGGACTTATCAAAACGCGACGTAAACCGGATTGTAGACCAACTTCAAGATGCTTGGAAACAAGTAGGAAAACAAGGGCAGCAATCAGACGGCATAGCCCAATTAGTAGACTATCTCAAATCTGCAAAATCGGGAGATTTGGTCTCAGATACATTGGCAAGTAGGGTAGAAAAAGCCCTTAGCAATCTGGGCGGTGGTCAAAATTCGGGACAAAGCCCGACCATGATGAACCAAGCAACGACAATGGCAGTCAATGCTTTAATGGGAATAGTATTGGGTCGCACGGATATGTCCGACTTCGATGTTGAAAAAGTAGTCGGTCAGCTTAAAGCAGCTAAAGACAAAGTTAGCCAGCAAACTGATAAAGTTACCGCTCAAGTTAAAGGCGAACCCGTAACTTACAGCCCAATTCGTGCCGACGTAGAAAACTACCTACTCAACACTTATTCGTGGCAGATGAATCCGCAAGCGATCGAGCGCGAATTTCGTGACGTGCTCTACGATCCTACAGCCGATCCAGGAACAGTGCGCCGCGAATTAGAAAAACTCAAACAGGCAAATTTTGAGGAAACTCTGGCCAGTCGAGGCGTTTTTACCCAAGACAAAATTAAAGAAATTGCCCAGGAATTAGAAGCAATTAGACAGCGCGTTTTACAAACCGTGATCTTTGCCGAGGAACAAGAAAAAGCTCGCGATTTGCAGTGGCGGGTGGAAACTTATTTGAAGCTGACGCCGAAAGAGGAACTGACTGCAGCCGGTATCGGGAGCGATTTCAAAAAAATATTAGAGGATTCCGACGCTACTTACGAACAGTTGGGCACTCGGCTTTCTCCTTACACCCGCGACAGTTTTGTGCAAATTCTCAGAGGTCGCGAAAACTTCGGATTTCAGGAAGTAGAACAGATTGTTCAAGAGTTAGAAAAGACACGAGATGTAGTTTTAGCAGATTCTAAAGGTCTGCAAGAAGCAGCGCAAGTTCGACTAGACAACCAGTGGCAAAGAGTGCAAGAATACTTGAAGTCTACGGGCAAAGAAGAACTTAATCCCGAAGGCATCAAGCGCGATTTGAAAACGCTGCTGGACAACCCGGAAGCGGGAATGTGGGCGCTGAGAGCTAGAGCTTCTAAGTTCGATCGCCAAACTTTGGTAAAATTGCTATCTCAGCGGGAAGACCTCAGCGAAGACCAAGTAAATCAGCTTCTCGACAGCACCGAAGAAAATTGGCACAGCGCGCTGCATGCGCCGCAAAAGTTGGCCGAAAAAGCTAAGGATCAGTACGACAATACCACTACCGCCCTTGCAGATTACCTGCGTAATACTGGCAAATCAGAACTCAATCCTGAAGGGATTCAGCGGGATTTGACAAAACTGCTGCAAAATCCCAAAGAAGGAGCTTTAGCGCTGCGGGGCCGCCTGTCTCAAGTCGATCGCGATACTTTGGTAAAACTGCTTTCTCAGAGACAAGATTTGAGCGAGGAACAAGTCAATCAAATTATCAACCAAGTGCAGGAAACCCTGGGATCGATTGTGAAAGCGCCGCGCCGTTTGGCAAAGCGGATGCAAAGCCAAGTGCACGATTTTCAGAGCGTTTTAGAAGATTATTTGCGTAATACAGGCAAGGATGAATTAAATCCCGAAGCCATCAAGCGCGACTTGCAACTGCTGCTGCATGACCCGAAAGTCGGCGCTTACAGTTTGGGCGAGCGCTTGTCACACCTCGATCGAGCTACAGTTGTTTCTCTGCTGTCTCAGCGGCCGGATATTTCCGAAGCAGAAGCCAATCGCATTGTCGATGGAATTTTGTCGGTGCGCGACGAGTTCGCAATGCAAATCCAGAAAATACAGGAGGGTATTCAGTCGGTAATTGACGGGGTTCTCGGAAAAATTCGGGATTACCTGAATTCGCTCGATCGCCCTGAACTCAACTACGAAGGAATTACGCGGGATGTGCGGAAGTTATTTGACGATCCGCAAGCCGGATTTGATGCTTTGCGCGATCGGCTTGGTCATTTCAATCGCGATACTTTAGTAGCACTAATGAGTTCTCGCGAGGACATTTCCGAAGCAGATGCCAACCGCTTGATCGACCAAATTGAAAGAAGCCGCAACAGCGTCTTGCAAAGAGCAGAACGCTTGCAGCAAGAGGCGCAGCTTCGCCTCGAAAGCATCAAACTGCAAGCCGAAAAACAAGCCGAAGAAACCCGGAAAGCAGCAGAAGTTGCCTCTTGGTGGCTGTTTTTCACCGCTCTTACTTCGGCGGCAGCAGCAGCCGGCGCCGGTGCTTTAGCCGTCATCCGATAAAAAAGACTTCAGTTGCGATCGGATTGCATATAGTGCCTGATGTGAGTTTCTACTGACATCAGGCACTAATGTTAGTAAAGGATTTGAGCGGGGAGTGGGAACGGGTTTTTATTAATTTGTTGGTACTGTTGAATAATGTTATGGTAAACCAGTTACTACCCGTTTTTTGAGGCTGGTGCCAACGGTGAATTTATACATTTTAATTAGCAGTTTTGATTAATTTAAAATAGAAAAGTGAAAAGCCGATTTTATTGATTGTTGTATATTTTATTTGCAGATGTAATAAATAAAAAGTCGCCGGATATTCATTGCCTCTCCTATCACAAGTTTTGAACGGGGTTCAGGCTTGCAGGCTGGATTTGCTTTTCGGCAGATTCTACAACTGTTGCAAGGATTACTGAAGAATGACAAAAATCAAAACAGTTATTGGAGTGAAAACCTTTTGGCAAAGCAAACTTCGCGCGCCAGTTCCCTCTCTCCTCAATATTTTTTAGGTACAATAATAGTGAGGGTTCTCCACCCAGCACGCCTGTTATATCAACCGCCCGCCTCCCTGGCTGCGTCAGTATCAAACGCAAACTGTTTTGAGTTCGATCGGCGGTTTATTTTGAAGATGCCGATCGTCAGATTATAAATTGTAGGTCATAGGTTGTGCATAATAGGGAACTAAAGCTGTGAAAATACTACACTGACTGTGGGGGGCAACATACCGGATACCTTGGAAATACCAAGGGCTTTGCCCACTCACCCCAGAACAGTCCAAACACGCAGGCCCTGCGATCGCCAATGCTAAACAACCTACGTCTCAAACCTCTCCTGGCTAGTTGCCTAGTAGCACCGTGAGGAGGGCGACGCCATGCAACTCCGAAAAAAAACACTATTAATCATCGGTGCAGCGCTGATCAGCCTGATTGTGGTTCTCTATGCCACTGCATCAACTATTTTGCTGCATGATTTTCACAACCTGGAGGCACAGTACGTCCGCCAGGATGTCGCACGGGCTTTGGACGCCTTAGATGATGACTTGTCGAATTTAGACACCAGCGCCCAAGATTACGCCGAGTGGGACGATACTTACTCTTTCGTCGAAACACGAAACGAAAATTTTGTCAAGTCAAATTTCGTGGATTCGACATTTATTTACTTGAGACTAAACTTATTGGTGTTGCTTGACTCCAACGGTAAGACGATTTTCAGTAAAGGTTTCGACCTGAAATCCAAAACCGAAATCCCGATTCCCGAAAGCTTAAAACAGCACTTGACCGAGGCACTAATAGACTCATCGACAGTCCCTGGCGATCGCTCCGGCCCCAACAAAACAGGCGTCCTCACCCTGCCAGAAGCCAGGCTGCTGATTGCCTCCAAGCCCATCTTGAACAGCAACGCTCAAGGCCCGCCGCGTGGGACGCTGATCTTGGGACGCTACCTCGACAGCAGCGAAATCGGTTTGCTTTCAGAACTGACTCACCTGTCAGTGGATTTTAGATTGCCGAGTTTAGATTTTAAAGTTGGAGCCGCGAACTACTCCGGGCACAGCGCCAAGGCGCTGGCTCGATCGAGGCAGGAGTTGGAAAATGTCAAACTCAAAATTTCCAACCTCAAATCAGTAGAAATTTTAGTCGAGCCACTCAGCGACAGCTTAGTCGCAGGATACGCCCTGATTCGCGACATCCACGGCAACCTAGCGCTGCTGCTGCGAGTAGAGACAGATCGCATCATCTACGGCCAAGGTCAGGCTACCTTGGAGCTGTTTACCTTATCAATACTGGCAGTAGGTTTAATATTTAGCGCGATCACCCTGCTGTTGCTAGAAAAATTAGTCTTAGCGAGATTGGCTTCCTTGAGCACCAGCGTCAGCAACATCGCAGCCAGCGGCGACCCAGACTTGCGCGTTCATATGGCCGGAGCAGATGAACTCGCAAGCTTGGCCGACGGCATCAACCGAATGCTAGAAGCATTGGGAAATTCTCAAGTCGAACGTAATGAAAGCGAAGACCGCTATCGGTTGATGGCCGAAAACTCAACCGACATGATCACCAGACACGACCCCAAAGGCGTGTTTATTTACGTCTCGCCCGCCAGCCGGGCTTTGCTGGGATACGAACCTTCGGAACTCATCGGCCACGTCCCCAACGATTATTTTCACCCCGACGATTTAGAAACCATTGCCAAAGCTCACTGGAAAGTCCTGGCCCTTCCGGTGACTTACACCGTCAGCTACCGCATACGGCGCAAAGACGGCAAATACATTTGGTTTGAAACCACCGGCCGCACGATCAGCGATCCCCAAACCGGCGAAGTGCAAGAAATTATCGGCATTTCCCGCGACATCAGCGTGCGGAAGCAAACAGAACAAGAACTGCGAGAAAGCGAAGCTGCAATCAAAGCTTTGTACCAAGTGACTTCGGCTCCCCGTACAGACCCGCTCAACCACCTCTCTACCTTTGATTTGCGCCTCCAAGAACTGCTGGCAATGGGATGTCGGCATTTAGGCCTGTCCGTGGGAATTTTGTCCTGCATTCAAGGCGACAACTATCAAATAATGGCTGTGGAGTGTCCCGACGGGTCGATCGTCAAAGACCAAATTTATGATCTGGAAAAAACTTTCTGCGTCGCTACGGCAATGGCAAAAGAACCGATCTACTTTGAGTCGGTGAGATTTTCGGGTTTGTCCTTCAATAGGGACGATCAAGCTTTCCCAATCGAAGCTTACATGGGCATTCCCGTCACGGTGGGAGGGGAAGTTTACGGTACTCTGTGCTTCTTTTCTCCGACTTCTGTAACAGAACCGTTCCGAGTTGTAGACAGAGAGTTGGTGAAACTGATGGCTCAGTGGGTGGGAAGCGAACTCGAACGTCAGCAAACAGACGTAGATTTGGCAAAAGCTCGCGATCAAGCACTGGCGGCTACTAGAGCCAAAAGCGAATTTTTAGCCACCATGAGCCACGAAATTCGCACTCCGATGAATGGAGTCATCGGCATGACGGGTTTGCTACTGGATACCCCCTTAACTCGCGAACAGCGCGATTTTGTAGAAACTATCCGCAGCAGCGGCGATGCCTTGCTGACGCTGATCAACGATATTCTAGATTTCTCGAAAATAGAGTCGGGCAAATTGGACTTGGAGGAACATCCGTTTGACATCCGCACTTGTATTGAGGAATCTCTAGACTTGGTAGCTGCCAAGGTGGCAGAAAAACAACTGGAAGTGGGTTACTTGATTGATCGTGCAGTACCGGCAACGGCGATCGGCGATAGCACCCGCTTGAGGCAAATTTTAATCAACTTACTCAGTAATGCTGTTAAATTTACCGACGCTGGAGAAGTGGTGGTTTCGGTGACTGCAAAAAAGATTTCACTGCCGGTGGCTAACGCTAAAGAACCGCCATTAATTGCTGGCGAACCCGTAGCAATTAACCCAGCATACGAAATACATTTTGCGGTCAAAGATACCGGTATCGGCATTCCGAGCGATCGCATGGATCGGCTATTTAAATCTTTCAGCCAGGTTGATTCTTCAACGAGCCGGCAGTACGGCGGTACCGGACTGGGTTTGGCAATTAGCAAGCGTTTGGCCGAAATGATGGGTGGCCGGATGTGGGTGGAAAGTATGGGTAGTGTGGCGGGCAATCCTCCAGCAGAGTTTAGGTCATCGGCAGTTTTTGATTTGGGATGGGGAGAATCTTGCGAAATTGCCGAAAAATATAGCTATGGCAAATCTGTACTCAGCAACAAGCCGATCGGCCAAAATACGAAATCCGTTGGCTCTACTTTTTATTTTAGTACGATCGTTTCTGGCTGCAACAGTTCCTTACCAGTTAACTTGAGCAATTCTCAACCTGAATTAGCTGGCAAGCGAGTCTTAATTGTCGATGACAATGCTACCAACCGCAGAATTTTGACTCTCCAAGCTCAGTCTTGGGGAATGGTGGCTAGGGCTTCAGCTTCGGGTCGTTTGGCTTTAGATTGGCTGGCTGCTAAAGAGGTGTTTGATTTGGCAGTTTTGGATATGCAAATGCCGGAAATGGACGGGTTGGCTTTAGCGGCGCAAATTCGCCGATATCCTGATTGCGAAAGGTTGCCGTTAGTGATGCTAACTTCGATCGGCAGGCAAGAAATTAACCCCCCTGCTATGGAGATGGATTTTGCTGCTTTTTTGAATAAACCCATCAAACAATCTCAGCTTTACAATGTTTTAATCAATATTTTTGGAGAACAGACAACGGAATTTAGAGGGCAGCGCACCAGCGGGCCTTTCTTGCAAAGCATACCCGTGCTGGCGGAGAACTTACCCCTGCGGATTCTGTTGGCTGACGATCATTTGGTGAATCAGAAGGTGGCTTTGCAAATTTTGCAGCGGATGGGGTATCGCGCGGATGTGGCGGGAAACGGTATCGAAGTGCTCGAAGCTTTGCGCCGCCAGCCTTACGATGTGGTGCTGATGGATGTGCAAATGCCGGAAATGGACGGACTGGAAACTACCCGCCGCATCCGCGAGCAATTTTCAGGAGATTTAACTTTAGAAAATCCTAGGGGAGAACCAGAAGTTTCCGTAACTAATGAGCAATCTAATCACCAAGACTCGACCAAAAATCCCACGGGAAAATCAGAAGTTTTCGCAACTGATGAGCAATCTAATCATCGAAAATCGAAAATCGAAAATCGAAAATTGACTGATGAGGAATCTAACAATCGAAAATCGAAAATCGAAAATCGAAAATCGACGAGTCCTTGGATTGTGGCGATGACGGCAAATGCGATGCAGGGCGATCGCGAAGAGTGTATGGCTGCGGGGATGGACGACTATTTGAGCAAGCCGATCGCCATTGAGCAGTTGGTGCGAGCTTTGCTCGCGTGTAAATCTCGATCGAACTCGGCATTCGATCGTCTGCAGCCGATTGTTTGTTTGGATGCCCCGGCGGAACAGATCGAAGGAACGAGTGAATTACAAGTGCGATCAAATGTGGCTGTTGCGGGAAATCCACAACTGACAATTCCCAATTCGCCGACAGTCGTCGATTGGGGTGCATCAAATCTCGATCGGGCTTTGTCAGAGGGGCACGATTCCCTGAGTGCCAAGATTATAGAGGGACTGCGAGATGTGGAAGCTTTGGACGAGGCGATCGAGATTTACCTCGAAACAGCTCCCGAACTGCTGCGAGGCATCTCTATGGCCCTGGCTAACGCCGATCCGCTGGCTTTGCGGCGATCGGCTCACTCTTTGAAGTCGATTAGCGGTACTCTCGGTGCTTTTCGCTTGTTTGAGCTGTGCGAGGAACTCGAAATCATGGGTCGCATGGGAACAAATGCTAACCAGCCTTTACCTGATCCGGCCTGCGCGCTTTTAGAAGAGGTTGAAGCGGAGTATCAAAGAGTCGAAACGGCGTTAAAAATAGAAATGCAGTACAGCGAAACAAGGACAGAATAATTAACAAGTCATAACTAACTATTGTTCGTGGGTGGGGGAGGGTTTTTGATATGGTTGGTTTTAGGCCTAGGCATTGATGGTTGGTGAAACCCCCCCTAGGATTACAAGCTGTATCGATCGGCTAAATCTCTCGCTGCTTGTCGCTGTTTTTCTACCAAACTCGGCGGGGAAAGCACTTGGGCGCTATCCATATATCTGTTCACCCACAGACTGAATTCGTTGAGGGAGCGATCGGGCAAATCGATCTGATAATCCACATAAAGCACTTTGCCAAAACTATCCCTTGGGCCTTCTTTAATCTTTTGTCGCGGATGCCGCCGATCGCCCTCTAAAATAAATCCCACTACCTTCTCAAAAAACCGCACTTTCACTTTTTCTAACTTCAGTTGACCCTGCAATTCGGCCTGCTGTTGCTCTGGATTGCCCAAGAACAGCCCCCAGCCGTTTTTTAACAACTTTTGAGCTATTTTCAAACGCTGTTCCTGTACGGCTAAACCGCGCCCTTCTACATCGATAATTTCGCAGCAATCAGTAAAGCGATTCACCCGTTCTACGCTCAAATGCCCGTTGTTGCAAGATTCGCAAATCAGGTACCAAGCGATATCGTGATAGATCAGTTGCAGGGGCCAGATGCGCCGGAAACCGACTTTGCCTTTACCGTAATAATCGCTTTGACGGTAAAGTTCGAGCGCCTGACCTCGAACAATTGCTGTTTCTACGATGTCTAGTTTGTGAAATAGGGTATTGCGATATTCTTGGCGATCGCTCATTTCGACAGGATCGGTGTAAATAATCGCACGATTTAGGTGTTCGCGAACGGGATAAAACAATTGACCTTTGAGTTCGATATCTAATCCGCGCAACAGTTTAGTGAGTTTTTCACAAATTTTGCGGGCTTGGGGATTTCCCTGATATTTGGCTTGAGATGCTATTGCTTGGAATGCGAATAGTAGTTCTTCTCGATTCATTGCGCCGGTACCGAGATAATAGCCGAAGCGATACATTCGTTTGTCGAGGATTCCGTAGTGGCGCAAAGTTTCTAAATCTTTGCGAATTGTGGGAGTTGCGGGATAGTTTTCGGGAAATTCGATGTTGAATTCGGCGGCAATTTTCTGTAATTGAGATTGAACTTCTAGCAAGGCATCGTGATATTTACTGTCGGATGTTTCGGTGTCGGAGTGTCCGATTCCGGGATGGTTTACTAATGTGGCGATGAGGAGCATGATGCGATCGAATGTTAGTTTGTCGGCGTAGGGGTGAGGGGTTGGTTTTTTGGCCATGATGGGTGGATGGGGGTAAGGGGGTTAAAAGTCAAGTAAAAGACAATATTGACACAAAAATATATAACGGTCTGAAAGCCTTTATTTGGATAGCTTTAGATTTTGAAAAAAGTTTAATAAATATTGTGAATCTGAAGACATGAAGCTGGCTCGGCTGATATATTGAGTTGAGTAGAACTTAAGCAGTTAGCGACTTGGGACACTACCAGCAGCATTCAGGTGGGCATTGCCCGCCTTAAAATTGAATTTATGCCTGCATACACTGCGATCGCCTTTGCCCCCGTTCAAGGCTTTATCGAGAAATCCCGCAAACTCCGAGATTTGTATGGGGCCTCGCTGATTTTATCTTTTTTGAGTTTTAAGCTTGTACAAAAAGCAGAGTCTTTAGGACTTAAGGTGATTTCCCCTGGATTGCCTACTATACAAGAAGGAATGCCAAACCGAATTCTCATTAAGGGAAAATTTGAGCGTAATGATGTCCAAAATACTCTCTTAAAAGAATGGCAAGAAATCTTAAAAGTTTGCCGCGAGTGGATAGAAGACAATCTTGACATCCCAAAAGACCAATATTACTGGTCACAAACAGAAGATAAAAAAGGCAGACAAAAAGGAGAGTGGGAACGATGGGGAAGCTATACCTGGGAAATTTTTTGGGGATATGGTGAATCTGAAAAAGAAGCCATCAAAAAGGCAATGGATGACTTGGAGACTCGCAAGCTCAAGCGAGATTGGACAGCTATCAACTGGATGGGTGAGAGTTCGAGTCTGACTGGGACAGATGCGATCGCATGGCATCAACTAGGTAAAGAGTCAAAAGAACCAGGGCGATCGCTCAAGGAAAATGAGCAACGACAACTCAAACAATTCTATCATCGCCTCGCTTGGATTTTGGACGATCCTTACTCTCGAAATCATCTAGCTAGAGAGCGAACGAAAGAGTCCATTCCCTCAGATGAAAAACTGGAACAATACTTTCAGGAAGACAGCAGCGGCAAGTTTATTGCTCCGGGTGAAAAGTTAAGTATTCCAGAACTGGTGAAGCGTTTAGTAACTCTACCCAAGCTTGCTAAAAAAATTGGCATGGAAGAATTGGATGAAGGCTTCAAGGATATTTTTCGAGACGCCGGATATTGGACAGGCTGGTTTATGGGCGATGGCGACAAGGTTGGAGATAAGCTTAAATTTCTTGCCACGCGCCCTGAAATTGATAAAGACAAGCAAGAACAAGGCCTCAAACGCTTCACTGAGTTAATGAGGCAGTGGGGAAAAGATTTTCAGGATAACAAACATCTATTTCCTGAAGGTAAGGGGCGTGTCATCTATGCTGGTGGCGATGACTTTCTCGGAGTGCTTTACAGTGAGAAAACTGATACACAAGAAAAGCCTGAGAAAGTGAAACCGATAGAGGCTTTAAATTGGTTGTTAACCCTAGAAAACCATTGGAAAGAGCATCAACATACAATTAAGCAGGAATTTAATCTTGATTTTACCTATAGTGTAGGTTTTGTTTGGGCGGGGCATCAGGTGCCACAGCGAGATATTTTGCAACACTGTCGGGAGGCGGAAAAACGGGCAAAAAGTTTGGGGCGCGATCGGGTTACGGTGCGAGTAGTTTTTAACAGCGGTCAATTTGTGCAGTGGACTTGTCCTTGGGACTATCTTCATGTATTGAGGAATTATCGCGATCGAGATGGTAAAAGTTGGGGGGAAAAACCCAACTGGACTCACATCTACAACGATTGGGCGCAACTAAAAGCACGCCATGCAATTCGACTTCAAGAAATGGAAGATATTTCTATCAACAAGGAACTAGCTCTTGTCATATTCAATTTATATTTCGATAACGCTGGAGAGAAGTTTAAGCAAGAAAGGAAATGGAGCGATTTGGCCGGGGATAACTCTAACTCTGCGATCGTGAATTGGATCGATGACCTTGTTCAAGTGGGATGGCAGCTATGTCGAAATTCCAATATTTAATTACGGTTTCCCCTTTGGGATTCATGTATGGCAGTGCGGGAGCTTTTCTGTCTCCAGAGAATTTAGTCGGGCGATCGAGTAGTAAGTTTCCACCGGATAGCGCCGCGATCGCTGGACTGTTTTTGAATGCCAATCGCGAACAGAAGTTTGCTTCTCACCAAGAGCTTAGAGATAAGCTCGTAATTTCAGGCCCTTTTTGGGCAAAACAGGATACACCTAAACAATTCTACGTGCCAATTCCCTGGCATCAAGTAATTGCTGAAAAAGAGGATGATGAATGGGTTTTTGTGAAAAAGAAATCTGATGAACCAGGCATTGTTCAAGCAGATGATGATAAATGGTGTCTGGGTCAACATCAATGGGAGCGCCAGAACAAAGATTTGAAACCAGAATATAGTTGGCAGTCGATTGATGCCTGGAATTTACCCGCAGAAGAACTGCGAGAAAGAAAAGCGATCGCCAAAGCACCGTGGGAATTTGTCTCGTTTCTGCATCCCAAAATCAAGGCCCAGGAGCGTCACGTTGTCGAAAAGAACGGACTTTTCTTAGAAAGCGCCGTGCAGATCCCTGAAGATTACTGCTTAGTATATCTCTCTAACTATGAAATACATAGTGGGTGGTATCGATTGGGCGGTGAAGGACATTTGGTGGAAATTGAAAGTCACCCTCTCTCAGAAAAACACAAAATCAATCGATTACTTAACCCTAAGAATAAGATTCAACAAGCCTTTGCTCTGATTACACCTGGAGTCTGGGGGTCGAATAAATTATCCTACCGTTACCCTCACCATCCCAGTTTTCCTCGGCAAGGACTCAAAATGTTGACCGATAAACCAGTGCCCTACCGCTATCGCATCGGTCATTCCAGGAAAGAGGAAGAAATAGAAGGTGAGGGCTCGCGCTACGATGCCAAGAAAACCGGCCGACTCAGCCGGGGACGCTACGCCGTTCCAGCAGGAAGCGTTTATGTTGTCAAACATCCCCTCGAACTTACTTGGTGGGATTTCCCAGATGAGTGGTTCCCAAAAGAAGGATTTCACCTCAAACATCTGGGGTGTGGTTTGTGTTTACCCATTGATATTCAAGGATTACCGCAATGTACCGCAAAGCTTACGGAGTAATTGAAACTCTTGCACCTGTCCATGTTGGGGCAACCGCAGGGGAAGAAACTGGCAATCTCAACCTGATTTTTCGCGATCAGTTTACGCAAACAGGGATTATTCCAGGCAGTTCTATTCGGGGACGGTTTCGCGCCGACTTAAGAGATAGGGAACCGGGCGAAGAACAACTATGGTATGGACATGAAGCCGTTGATGGTCGTTCGGATGGCGGGACAACCGAAGCACTTGTGAAGTTTGAATATGCTTCACTGGTTTGGTTCCCCGTGTTCTGTCCTGGCCAGCCTGTGGTTTGGGTAAGTTGCCCTCTACTGTTGAAACGGTTTAAACGCATTGTAGGCGTGAGAGCAGATATTCCTGAACCCTACACGGCACAGAGAGGTTTACAGGGTCGGCCAATGAAAGACCAAGGCAAAATTCTCTTTTTCAATCTAGGGTTTCTTGAAATTGAGCATGAGGAGGACTTATCAGCCTGGATTCCCAGGGGGACAGACTTAGATGCTAATAAGTTAGTGGTGGTTCACGATAACGATATTGCGATGCTGCATGATATGGCACTGTATCGCCAGAGTCGCGTCAAATTGGGATCGAAAGAAAAACCCAACGAAAAAAAAGTTGATGGTGGTGCTTTTTTCAATACTGAAGCTTTGCCAGAAGGAAGTATTTTAGTATTTCCGATTGCGTTGAAGCAAACCGATTGGAAACCCTTTGGCGAAAATGAGAATTCATCAGAGTTATATTTCGGTGGTTTGGAATCAATTGGTTTTGGTCGTTGTCTTGTATCCCTTTCAGGAGATTATCAGTAATGGGTTGGAAATCTTACGAACTCGATCGCGCTGCTCAAAAGCTAGTGCTCAACGCACGGGAGCGCGATCCAAAATCCCTCAATCAGTCCCATAATATGCGAATGGCTGTAGCTTATGGGTTAGAGCGTTTTTGGGGCGAACACTTGCGACTTAAAGGTAAAGAAGAAAACAAATCCATTTTCTGGAAAGAAACCTGGGATGCTCTAGAAACAATCATGGACAAGGGAGGGGTGACAATTCCCAACCAGCCTTTACATCCTGACAGTAAGGGCAAGATTCCGACTAAAGAAATTCAGGCTATGTCTGAAAGTCTTTGGGCATTGCCTGTGGAAGATCAGCGAGTGGCGATCGCAGTCTTGACTCAATTATGCGATTGTCTTGTCTGGTGGACGCAACGCTATAAAGTTCGGGAGGGTCGTCAATGAAATTGATTCCTAATGCACACAAAAAGATTCCCATGATGTTTCGCGCACAGGTGGGGGGGCGATCGCAACTGCAATATCTTGACCCTGAGAAGAAAAGGGCAGGCGAGCAACAAGATGTTGAAAGGTGGGCAGATGAATGGACTGACAAAGCTGAGTTTATCTCTGCGGAAGATGCACAAGATGTACAGACTGAGACCTACGGAGCAAAATCTTATCAAATATCTTGGCGGTTTGTCACCAATGGCGGGCAAGATGATGGAATGCTTCGTCCTGTAATCGGTGCTTCAGGGATGCCTTTTTATCCTGGTAGCAGTATGAAAGGAGCCTTTCGCCAAGCTTGCGAAGAAGCGGAAAAAGCAGGTGATATACCACTAGGAACCTGTAATAATTATTGTGGCGATGAGTCTGAATTTACACCAGGAATTTTGCGTTTTCAGGGGGCTTATCCTACTAATGATTGGACAAAAGGGTTACTAGACTTAGTTCATCCTCAACAGGGTTGGCAAGTTATGACTCGTGATACTGATGAGAAACCAAAAGGAGAGAGTGCATATGCTCAAGTTTCTCTTTACCAGCCGACCCTAAGATTTGCTATCTCCTGTTCTAAACCGCTATCATCTGATCAGTGGCAGCAAATTTGGCAAATTTGGGAACGAGCCATCGCCGCCGGCTTAGGTTCAAAAGTCTCTACAGGCTATGGACAAATTACCAAAACTTCTCACCCGATTGTTTATCGGGCAAAACTCAAAGGACAAGGACAAGCTGCTAAACTGATTGATGGTACGGGGGAGTTTCGTCCTAATATTTTCCGAGCTGCACTGCGCGGTCATGCCTTAAGGGTTTTTGGTGGTATAACAGATAGTGAAAGTGCTAAAGAATTAGTACAAAGCTTATTTGGGGGTATCGAGAAAAAAGAAGGAACTGTCGGATTTTTAGGATTCCAATTTCAGCCTTCTAAATTAGAGATTAAATCTTTTGGTTCTGGAAACTATGCTCAACCTGCCTACGAAGTTGAGGGAGAACTGATTTGGTTTTTAGCTAAACCATTATCTGACCCTGAACAAGAATCTATTCTGAAAAAGTTGGTTAGCAAGTTAATGCAGTTTGCAATGGTTATGGGAGGATTTGGTAAATCATGGCGACGAGTTGATCACCGTGAGTTTTTTGAAGAATATTACGAAAATAACTACAAAGCATTGATTGGTTGCCACTGGCAATGGTTAGGAGAGAATACACAATCACGAAATGTGCAGGTTAGCCGATTAGAGAAGGTAGGAGAATTTTTAGATATAGTTCGACAAATAGCTAGAGAATGGATACAATCTCAAAACAAACCATTAAGAGAAACTGAATGGGCCAAAGATTGGCGAGAAGCTTGGCATCCAAGTAACGTTCAGGTTTGGGGTCGAATTGCAGACAATAAGGATGAAAGTGCAGCCGTGCGCTGGTTTCACAAACCGTACCAACAAAAAATACAAGGCATTCAGCCAGAAGGATCAATTTATCAATCATCTGTAACAGGGGAAGTTGGGCAAATTAGTCTTATCTGGCATCGAATTTACCCTTTGATAATTGTTAAAAATAATCCTGAAAATCCGAGAAAGCCTATTATTAAGCCAACTCCTCGCTATTTGGAACTTATCACGCTCTTTCCAGATGGTTCAAGAGAGTCAAATGATTTTTTGGATTTTCTGAATACTAAACCTGATGGATTTAAACTACTTTGGGGAGAGGAGCAATAATGAATATTTGGATTCTCACAATCGGTAGCAGTGATGTGCAGCTTGAGAGCGATAAAATAAATCGTGAAAAGGGCCTAACAGAGAAGCAAAGAAGCCATAAGGTTTGGTCTGAATGGTATGATGAGGCGATTAAGGAAGAGTGCCATGATATACTTTTTGTACCCAAGCAATCTTATAATGAGAGTGATGAGTCTTACCGGATTGAAGCAAGAGTTGTGGGGACGGTTTATGAGTCAAGTTCTTTGAAAGTACAAGATGAAATTTGGTCGTATCTAACCTTTCCCCTGCTAGATAACTTTGTCAGAGAGTTCAAAATATCTCACCCAGATGCGATCGCTATTATACTAACAGATCAATCTGAGATTTTCAAAGATAACAAAGCGAGACGGAAACCGAAATGTGCTTACTGGCAAGATACCTGCAAGTTGGAGCCAATTTTGAAGAGGTATTTTCAGGATAAATTCCCCGAAGCAAAATGCGAACCAATTTTTTTGTCTCCGACATCTGCCGATAAAGGACTAGATGATTGGAATTACGTTCTCGACTTGGTTCGTCAAAAGCTACGCACTTTTAAATTTGATGGTAAAGAAATCAAAAATGAAGAAATTAAGACGGTATATGTTAGCCATCAAGCAGGAACTCCAGCAATTTCATCGGCTGTACAGTTTGTCACCTTGGCACGGTTTAGAAACAATGTCGAGTTTTTAGTTAGCAATGAGTATAATCTAGAAACTCGTAAGATACCTCGTTCTACTTATCTCGGAGCTATTCAACTACAGGAGGCACAAGCACTTTTGGAGCGGTATGACTATGCAGGTGTTCGGGATATTTTAGGGCTGACAAAAATAGCTCAAAATAACCCTAAAGAGAAACGCATCAAAGATTTACTAGATGCAGGAGAACAGTGGAATTTTGCTGAATTTCAAAAATTTAAGAAAATTTTAGCCGATCGCAAATTGTTACCAGTCCATAATTTTCCGTGGTATCAGTCAGGATTTGAATCTATCTATCTCGCTTGGGTTCGTTTTGAGCAAGGTAGCACTGTTGATGCTTTATTCCATAGCTTCCGGGCTGCTGAAGGCTCAATGATTAAATGGGCAGAAAAGCGCTATAGCTCTCAGATTACTAAGGAGGGAGATCCTGACTATAACCGCAAATATGGGCCTCAACTGAGGTTTTCTATTTGTAAAGAGCTACCGGGCTACTTGAATGCACTCTCCCCAGCCATGCAAACAAACTTCCGAGATAGGGGTAATATTGGGCTATATGGTGTTTCACTTTATGAGTTACTAAAACAAGCTAGACCTGATTGGCAAAACCATCCAGACATTAAAACAGTTTGGGAAGTCGCTAGCAAACAACGTAATAATGACTTTCATCGCATAGAAGGTTTACAAGAATCAGAAGTATTTAAAGCTTGGGCTACTGATAATTCTACTGATTGGAAAAAACGAATTTTAGGCTGTATAAATTTTATTGCTCAAGAAGAAGATAGGTTTCAAGAATTTACATCACTTGAAGAAGCGAGTTTGATGGCCAAAGTGCATAATGAATTAGTAGAGGCGATCGCCCCTAACAACTTTCAAACCTAAAATTGATATATCGCAGCATCCGGTTTTATCCGGTGTCGCGCCATACTTTGGGAGAGGTGGAGGTTTTGGGAGTGGGAGCACCGGTGACAAAAGCACCTGGGTCAGTGATTATTTAGCTAATGCTGCGAGGCTGGCGGTAAATTAGCTCAAACGACCTTTTTCCGTCGCGAGCCTCGCAGCTTTACGGGGCAAGGGTTTCAAGGATTATTGTGAGCGAACACAGGTGTGAGTTCCACAAAAAATATCTGAGCCTCGCAAAGGGCCTCTAGACACCTTGCGCTGTCTTGGGTGTATCATAGAGGACTCCCCACTCGTTGGGGAAACTAATTGAATGGAAATCCACCGTAACCAGCTAACAGTGTATGTCCACCGCCTACTAGCTTGAAGCTCCCCACTCGTTGGGGAAACTAATTGAATGGAAACTCAGCATTAACAGCTAGAGTTGTGTGGTGAGATTTGTCTCCCCACTCGTTGGGGAAGCTAATTGAATGGAAACATCAGTAAACCAAAAACTTCCAAAGATGTTAGCTTTACTCCCCACTCGTTGGGGAAACTAATTGAATGGAAACTTGACTATCCCCAGAGACTTTCTCATTGATTTCTTTTCGAGACTCCCCACTCGTTGGGGAAACTAATTGAATGGAAACGCCCCGAATGGGACCTTCACCGTTGTTTGGAGTTTTTTTTGCGTATTCTCCCCACTCGTTGGGGGAACTAATTGAATGGAAACTTGTGTCTCAATAGCGAGAACTTGATGTCTGCAAAATAATTCAAAGACTCCCCACTCGTTGGGGAAACTAATTGAATGGAAACTTGAGGTTAGCTGCATTTTCTTCGTCAGTTTTATATAACTCCCCACTCGTTGGGGAAACTAATTGAATGGAAATGCACGAGTGTTGGCATCGTGATCTGTTGTATCTCCAAAAACTCCCCACCCGCTGGGAAAACTAATTGAATGGAAACTGCCGGCGTACCGCGTCGATTAGCGCCTGAACTTCATTAGTAGCCTCCCCACTCGTTGGGAAACTAATTGAATGGAAACATTAACCCAGCTAACTTAAAGGGTTTATAGCCAAATTGTGTCTCCCCACTGGTTGGGGAAACTAATTGAATGGAAACTCGATATCTATATAATTGGTGTAAACCATCCCGCACCCACTCCCCACCCGCTGGGGAAACTAATTGAATGGAAACTAGAGTAGTTGACCGCCCTCAAATAGAGCAATTCTGTTCTCCCCACTCGTTGGGGAAACTAATTAAATGGAAACGGATCCTCTAGATCGCCGGGGAATTCGTCTTCAAATCTCCCCACTCGTTGGGGAAACTAATTGAATGGAAACAATTGATCAGCTAGCTCTTGTGTATTCATGTTCTAGTTTCAACTCCCCACTCCTTGGGGAAACTAATTGAATGGCAACGGCATATCGTAACCCCAGTGTTGGTTGATTCCGAAAATTCCTCTCCCCACTCGTTGGGGAAACTAATTGAATGGAAACCTGTCGTTCGAGGGGCCGTCAAAAAAGTGAATCCAAAGTTGATTCTCAGCGTCCGGCTCCCCACTAGCTGGGGAAACTAATTGAATGGAAACTCTAGACTTTTATGACCAGCAGCAACGCCGCCCTGGTTAGTAACTCCCTACTCGTTGGGGAAACTAATTGAATAGAAACATTCGTTTAGTTAATGCTTGAGCCGAAGCACGGTTGAACTCCCCACTCGTTGGGGAAACTAATTGAATGGAAACACAAATCCACAGGCGTTAGCCTTTGTGGTAATTGTCCCAGACGTGGTGACTCCCCACTGGTTGGAGAAACTAATTGAATGGAAACTCCTTGGTAGCTAGTACCTCTTTGATATCCTCAATATCGGCTCCCCACTCGTTGGGGAAACTAATTGAATGGAAACGAGAAAAAATTAGGGTGTTGTCCAGCAATTGGTAAAAGCTCCCCACTCGTTGGGGAAACTAATTGAATGGAAACGCTAAAACAAAATTAGTGGAATTATTCTATTAATGCGACAGTTTAAGGGAAACCATAAATAGCTGTTGACAAAAGACTAGATTTCTAATAGTCTAATTTTGGGGGACGCCTCTACCGCATAGAAAGCCGTCCCTAAGGCATCGTCCTATCCCCCAGCCGAAGGGTTACGGCACTTAAATTTAAGTCGGCACTGCCTAGCAATAGGTAGCTAAGACAAATTTTGTCGAAGTCTTCTATTAATGCGGAATCGAAGGAGGCTTCGACTCCCCCGACACCGCAAACAGAAATGAAAAAATCCGAGCCTTCTGTAGTGGCAAAAGCTCTAAATTTTTAACCTCTGGAAAACTCCAAAGACAAACTTTTACAACTCAAATTTCTGCAATCAATCCTAGTTGCGAAGAATTAATAAGCACAAAAAAAAGCCCCAGAATCGGGGCAAAATATAACTATTCTCAGTCGTTGGGTGGGGGCGGGTTTATTATATTGTTGGTTTCTGACATAGATGGTTGGTGAAACCCGCCCCTACGATAATTTGGGCACACACGATCGCTTATTTTCGAGTTACCAAAACCCAATCGTCGGCTGTTTTCACAACCTCAGCATTCTGCAAACCTAAATGTTTTAAAACTGGTTTTTCTAACAGGAAATAAGGTGGAGGATGAGATTGCCATTTCTGTTTGAGCGTCGGCGGGTCGGCGACAATAACTTGGCGTTGACTGTAAAAATTCAGCGATGGACGGCCCAAGCGGTGAGAAGTAAACACTTGTTGACTGGCCGGAGTTCCTGTGCGGACAATTTCGGCGATCGGCTTAACAGGATAATCCTCCGCCAGTTCCCAAACCCAGTTATCAGAAGCCACCAATACCAATAGCGTCAGGTAAGTTCCCCAAATTAAAACTAATATAAACTGCCGATCTTTGCGGTGCAGCAACACGGCAGCCATTGTCATTGTCAAAGCTACAAACATCAGCATTAACTGCAAATCTCGCTCTGGAGGCGCAATTTGTCCCCCGATCCGTACCCAACCACTAAAGTACACGCAACCGACGACAGCAACTACACCCAGCATTGCCAAAATCGCGGGATGAGGCAACAAAGAAATAGCATCAAAACGTTCTTCTGCTTCCTCTTTGATCGGCTCTGGCGGCAGCGACAGTTGCTCCCAAACTTCAGCGAGATAACTGCCAACGGCAAGAGCAAAAGCTGGATAAATTGGCAAAACATACCACGGCAATTTAGTAGTCATCACAGAAATAGCCAGCAGATATACTCCAGTCCAAACCAATACTAATTTTGGCCCGGCAAAACTGCGATTTTCCCAACTCAGACGCAGCCCTTGTAGCCAAAATAACTGCCACGGCCAAGCTAATTTAAAAATTTCTAAAAGATAATACCAGGGCGGGCCTTTGTGACTGCTGACAGGTTCCGAAATGCGCCGGAAAGATTCGTTAACTAAATTAGTGTGGATGAAATATTGGCCGTAGTGCAGCAATTGGGCACAATACCAAGCAGCTACTGGCAATGTTCCGATCGCCAATCCGCCCCAAAGATACCCAGAAGTGAGGAGTCGCGGGGTATCCCAAACCAAAAAAATACAGCCAACAGCACCCAGCAGCAGCCCCAACATCACGCCCTTAGTCAGGCAAATGAGTCCGAACCCAATCCCCGCGCCCAAAGCGTAGCGCAAATCCCGGCGCGATCGTAGCAAACACCACATCGCCGCCAGCAAAAAACACAAAACCGCCCCATCCAACATCGCCAAACGTCCATGCCGCACCACCGGTAACAGCGTCAGATACACGAGGGCAGAAAAAATGGCGATCGAACGCGGAGGAAACAACTCCCTGCCAATGGCGTAAAGCAAGGGCACAGAAGTCGCTGTCAGCATCGCCGGTAGCAACCTCGCCGTCAATTCGCTGACACCGCCGACGGCAAAACACAGCCCGATTAGCCAGTGTACCAGCGGCGGTTTGTTCAAATAAGGCATTGAGTCGATCGTCGGATACAGCCAATTTAAGTTGCCGCGCCAAATTTCGCGACTTACCTGCGCTGCAATGCCTTCATCCCAATCCCGCAAAGCCACGCCGCCCAGATTCAGCCCGAAAATCAGCACTGCAGCCAACAGAAAAGCCAGCATCCACACTTTGTCTGTAAAGCTGTCATTCCAGCGATTTTTCGGTTTGCGGCTTAGGAATGGAAAGATTTCTGACATAAGTTAAGAGAGTTTTGAGCGTCCCAAACTGAAGGTAAACTTAGACAGCAGTTATTTGCGACTAGGAAAATACCATGAACTTGCCTGTAATTATAGATATTATCATTGGCTTAGTCTTTATCTACCTGACTTTAAGCTTGCTAGCTTCGGAAATTCAAGAACTGATTGCTACTGTTTGGCAGTGGCGGGCGGAACATTTAAAGAAGTCGATCGAAGTGCTGATTTCTGGCGGCAGCGAAGGGGCGAAAGATCCCCTGCAATTTAAGAGAGTCGGACAGTTAGCCCATTCGATTTACGCCAATCCGATTATCAAGGATTTGAATCAGGGAGCGAAAGGGCTTTTATCAGAGGGATTCCGCTCTGTTACGCACCGCATGGGGGATTTTTACCACGGAGTTACGGGTACTAAAAATGTTTTCGGCAATAAATCCAGTGGGCCTTCTTATATTCCAGCCGAGTGTTTTTCGGCTAGCCTTTTGGATACTTTAAAGGTGTCTACTTTGCTTAGCTCTATCTCTAAAATCCGATTGGAAAGATTTAAAGATTTACAATTAGCACAAATTCTACAGATTGGAAAAAATCTGAGTTTGCCGGATGCTACTAAACCGATTATTGAGCAAGAATTTAGGTGGCTGACTGCGGAGTTCAATCGAGTGGTTGAAGATTATCAAAACAATTTAGCAAGTTTGAACAACAGCTTAGATCGGATGTCGGAAAAGCTAGGATTTTATATTAATGATTCTCAGGTTTATCTACCCGAAACCGAGCTGGCAGGGAGAGAGTTTCAGAGGCAGATGGCAATTGTGAAGGCTCGTTTTGACAGCAAAATTGAGCGGGTGGCGCTGCTGGGGCAACTGCAACCGAGTTTCAGCAATCTGTTAAATACTGTTAAAAAAAGTCAAGATACGGTAGCAGAAATTATGGAGATCAAAGAGGAGAGTCCGATTTATCAACAAATTCAAGCAACCTTGGACAGTATGCCAGAATCTTTGAAACGCAGCCTTTATATTTTAGCGCAGCGCGCGGAAAAAGGCGGCGGAGATACTCAAGAGCAGTTGCAGCGGTTTCAGAAAGAAATTGAAATTTGGTTTGACCAATCGATGGAGCGTGCTTCTGGCGTTTACAAGCGGAATGCCAGGGGGGTGGCGATTTTGCTCGGAACTGCGATCGCTGTCGCTGCTAATGCTGATAGCATTCATATTATTAATCGGTTGTCGAAGGATTCGATGTTGCGATCGACTGTTAATTTGTACGCTCAGCAGTTGGTGGAAAACAATGCTAAGACTAAATCAAATAATTTAACCAGTCTGACAAAAGTTCAACAGGATGTCGATCGAGCTTTGGATCAGGTAGCTCTGCCTTTTGGATGGAGCGAACAGAACAGCTTAGAACGAGATAAGCAGGGGAATTTATTGTGGCCGGCTTTGATGGCAAAATTGTTTGGTTGGATATTGAGCGGTATAGCTATTTCTATGGGGGCTGCTTTTTGGTTTGAGGCGCTCAACAAGATTATTAATATTCGCAATGCAGGGAAAAAACCCCCATCTTCCACAGAATCTTGAGGGGTGCAGTTGGGAGGCCAATTAACTAACTGTCATACCCTTTTAGATTTTAGATTTTAGATGCGGGAATGACTGAAGACTATCGAGGTTTGAAGCACGGGCTTACGGTTGGATTCTTTTTTGAAGGTGGTATCACGGATAGGATACCGGATCGAGCGGTAATTGTGCGTTTGCCGGAAGTAAGGGAAAACACGGAGAATATAAATTCCGTGCGATCGCGGATGGCAGTACTGCATAAATAGGGCAAACTGATAGATAGGTTAAATAAGAATGAGCGAAATAAACACGGTCGCTGGCAGTTTCAGAAGCTCTGACTCCAAGGCTGTATCTACCGCTAAACTCACTTTTGGAGGACGGAATATGTTGACTTCTTTAAGGGAAACGACTCCCGCCTCGGAATACGAAACTCCCCCATCCAAAAGCTTTGTATTCAAGGACTCCAGCATCAATGAAGGTGGATATTTTGTTTCCAGAATTTTGGCTGGGGAATCTGACTGCATCGAGAAAATTACTTCGGCACTTCAAAAATATGCCTCTATCCTTAGAGAGATTGACAAAGTTCGCACAACTTCTGAGGGCAGCTCGAACCAACTGCAATTAGGCTTTGTTATCCTCAGTTCAGGTTACCTCCAACAATACAAAAGTCAATTGCCAAAATCGCATATTTCTCTGACTCAAAACAGCGGACTTGGTTCGTGTTATGCCGATCGAGATAGTGATACACTCAGCAACGGCGGTGGGCGCGATCGACTGTTTGCTAATTAAGGAGAGTGATTTAATGGAGGGTGTGGAACGTACCGAGGGCGACTGGACCAGAATACAATTTTAATTAGGGAGGCAGGCGCGATCGCAATCAACGATTTGATCTGACTCAATCTGCAATCAGATCAACTCCCGCTAAATAATTTGAATCACGTTTGTAGTGAGGAGGGCAGTCCTCAAAGTGTAGGTAGCACGCCATAAGCCAATTGATTTCTAGCGATGGGTTCCACTTAATATCAGACTGTTTTGAGTGTTAGTAAATACGACCCAACCTTCCGGGTAATAAGTATTTGGATGTATCGCAAACCTAGCAACTTCAAAGCATATAGAATTATTCAAAATCTACATAATTCAGTTTTTCGTTAGATGAAATATAGCTAGGGAAACTGTAGTGCATTGTGCCTATATGTAAAATATCACACTCAAATAAAAACTACTAAATATAATTAAGAGGAGTTATTCTGGGGGAAATTACCTCCACCATTTCCGAATACCTAAAATCCCGCTACTGTTAGCGAAATAAGGTCGAAAAAATTTGGATGGTAGAACCTAGATTGATTTCTTTGAATATTCGCAATAAGTGTTGTAATATATTCCCAGCGGTAGAGGTTTAAATTTCCATTGTGGTCAGGGTGCAAGCGATAAATATGATAAGAATAAATTAATAAAAATTTTGGAAAAAGTGCACCATGTTCCAATTTAGTGTTAAAATATAATGAAATAAGCCTGATAAGATTACTCCGGGGTGTATCTACTAATAATGCCCTTAATGGAGTCTCCAATATGAGTTCTACATTCGCTCAAGTTAACTCACAATCTTCTTTTGAACAACTGCCACTTCGCTCCTTAGTCTTCATTGACTCCGGCGTGGAAGATTACGAGTCACTTACAGCGGGAGTGCTGCCGGGACAGCAGGTAGTAATACTCGATCGCACCAAAAACGGCATCGAACAAATCACCTCTGAAATTGAAAAATACGCCTCTACTAACGGGGCAATCGACTCAGTTCACATTATTTCTCACGGCAATTCAGGCAGCCTACAACTCGGCAATACCGCTCTGGGTTCAGATAACATAGAGCAATACAAAAGCCAGTTGGAAAAGTGGCAAACTTCACTAGCCCCACAAGCAGATATCATGCTGTACGGCTGCGATGTAGCAGGCGGTACAGGTGCTAATTTCGTTGATCGATTCAGTCAATTTACCGGGGCTGACGTTGCCGCATCCACCAACATAACGGGCAGTGGCGGCGACTGGAATTTAGAATTTGCTAAGGGGCAAATTGAATCTCCCTTAGCCTTGCAGCCAGAGGCTATGGCAAGTTACCAAGGTGATTTAGCTACGATCGTAGTAGCCAACAATAGCGATAGCGGGCCGGGTTCATTAAGGGCTGCGATCGCCACCGCTGTTGCAGGGGATACAATTACCTTCGCTCCAGGTTTAGCCAGCCAAACTATTACCCTCACCAGCGGTCAACTCGATATTCCCGTTGGCAAAAACATCACCATTGACGGCGCCGCCGCAGCGGGTTTAACTATCAGTGGTAACAACGCATCCCGCGCCTTTTTTGTCAATGCCAACGTTGCGACTGCTACCAATTTTGTGGTCAAAAACCTCATTATTACTAACGGCAAAACTACGGATCGAGGTGGCGCGATCGGCACAACCGACGAAGTAAACCTCACAGTAGAAAACGTTCAGTTCAACAACAACGTTGCCGATAAAGGCGGTGGCGCAATTTTTGGTAATTTCAACAATACCCTGACTGTTACTAACAGTAAATTCAACGGCAACGTCGCCACCTCCGCTAACGATGAACGCGGTGCAGGTGCGATCGGCTTTTTGAGTTTCAAAACTTTTACAGTTACCAACAGCGACTTCACCAACAACAAAGGAATTAACGGGGGGGCAATTAACAGCCTTCAAGGTAAGCTGACAATTGACAACTCCCGATTCATCGGCAACGACACCACCGCAGCCGTTTACGCAACAGGCCAAGATAATCCGTTTTTAAGGGGTTTTGGCGGCGCAGTTTACACAGACAGAGCCAGCAATCCGAGCGAAGCTTCCGGCACAATTAAGATTACCAATAGCGTATTTCAAGACAATAAAGGTCGAGGTGAAGGAGGCGCAGCTTATCTGTTCACCG
Source organism: Microcoleus sp. LAD1_D3 (assembly GCF_036702135.1). Taxonomy (NCBI): domain Bacteria; kingdom Bacillati; phylum Cyanobacteriota; class Cyanophyceae; order Oscillatoriales; family Microcoleaceae; genus Microcoleus; species Microcoleus sp. LAD1_D3. The sequence continues at coordinate 28,225 of NZ_JAUBSB010000023.1, forward strand.
GCAGCCAAGACAAGGTTATTTTGGAAAAGAGCACCTTCCAAAATAACGAAATTCTGGCGCTACCCAACGGTGGAAATCCTGGAAATGGTGGTGGGGTAACGATTTTGAGCGACAGCACCAACCAGGGATTGACCATTGCCAACACCACCTTTGCCGGCAACAAAGCCGGCAATCAAGGTGGCGGCCTGTGGATGCGAAATGCCCCTACTACGATTACTAACAGTACGTTTTCTGGCAACTCCACGGCGTTTGCTGCTGGTGATTTCAACAAACTCGGCGGTGCAATGACTCTTGGTGCACCCACAACCATTCTCAACACGACGATCGCCGATAATTCTGCCGGCTGGGTTGGTGGAGGTATCTTCGCCGATGCCAATAATGTCACCCTCAAAAACACGATTCTTGCCAACAATACAGCGGCTAACGGAGGAAACCCTTGGGGCATTCAGCAACACGCCACCGCCCAATATAGCGATCAAGGAGGGAATTTTCAGTGGCCGCTGATTGACACCGATACCAAGGTGACGACAAGTGTGACGATCGCAGACCCCTTACTTGGCCCTTTGCAAAACCTCAACGGCGCTTTAGTCAGGCCCCTGCTGACAGGAAGTCCCGCAATTGATACAGGGATTGCCACCGGCGCACCCGCTGCAGATCAGCGTGGCGTGACTCGCCCTCAAGATGGCGACAGCATTCCAGGTGCGATCGTGGACAGCGGCTCTTTTGAATTGGGAGGTAGTGTCGTCCCGGCGCCAACTCCGACACCCGCGCCGGCCCCAACTCCGACGCCCGCGCCGGCGCCGACTCCGACACCCGCGCCGGCCCCAACTCCGACACCCGAACCGGCGCCAACTCCGACACCCGAACCGGCGCCAACTCCGACACCCGCGCCGGCCCCAACTCCGACACCCGCGCCGGCCCCAACTCCGACACCCGCGCCGGCCCCAACTCCGACTGAGACTCCGACTCCGGCGCCGACACCCGCGCCGGCCCCAACTCCGACGCCCGAACCCACTCCGACTCCCACACCGGAACCGAGTCCGACTCCCACACCGGAACCGAGTCCGACTCCCACACCTGCGCCGACTCCGACTCCCACACCTGCGCCGACTCCGCCGCCGACTCCGACGCCCGCGCCAACTCCAACTCCGGCCGTAGATGGTTCGCTGCTCGATGACCTTAACGCCCCGCAACTCGACTCTGCCACCATCACCCCCAACCCCGTCCAACAAACTATCAACGGCGGTAACGATGCCGATTTCATCATGGGCGGCGGCATCAACGAGTCGATTAACGGACTTGTCGGCAACGATACTCTCTACGGCATGGGTGGCAATGACAACATTGATGGCGGTGCAGATAACGACTCAATTTTTGGCAATGAAGGCAGCGATTTCATCTCTGGCGGCGCTGGCAACGATACCATCTACGGCGGCAAAGATAATGACACTGTTGTTGGCGGAGATGGCGACGACTTTTTGAGGGGAGATCTCGCCAATGATACAGTTGCCGGCGGCCTTGGCAACGACACCATTTTCGGCGGCAAAGATGACGATATCTTACTCGGTGAAGATGGCGACGACTACATTTTAGGCAACTTAGGAAATGACACACTTAATGCTGGAAACGGCAACGATATTGCCTTTGGCAATGAAGGTGCAGACCTGATTTTTGGCGATTTGGGAAATGACACGCTTTACGGCGGCAAAGAAAACGACAGTCTCGATGGCGGTGAGGGCAACGACTTACTGTTCGGCGGCAATGAAAACGATGTGCTTTGCGGCGACATCGGTAACGATACCCTGTATGGAGGCAAAGGTAATGATATTCTCAGTGGTGGCAGCGGTTCCGATTTCCTTTCCGGGGATGTTGGGGATGATACTTTGACTGGTGGTTCGGGAAATGATGTGTTTTTCCTAAATCAAAGTTTGGGTAGCGACACCATTAATGATTTCCGCAAGGGAGAGGATTTAATTGGGTTGAATTCTGGTTTGAGTTTTAATCAACTCAGTATTACTTCCACCAACAATCAGACTTTGATTACTGTGACGGACACCAATCAATTGTTGGCGAAGCTTAACGGTATTACCCCCGGTATTCTGACTGCTAGCGATTTCACTCAGGTAACAATCTAACTGCCTGGGGTAGGGTGCACTATAAGCAGCCAGCGCGCTTAGAAGTGGTGAAGAAAGCTCTCAAACTCCTGAAATTTGGTGGATGACGTTAGCGCAGCCCGCCCTTACGGGGCTACGCCAACGAAGAGGATCGATCGATCTGATTCTTTTCAACTGCGATCGGTAATAAATCTTGTTTATTGCCGATCGCCCACACCTAGAATGAGGCACATCCGTCTATTGCACTCCTGAGCTGGCTAGCCATAAGCACTGCCGGAAGAAAACCAGCTTTTTCAGTCACTAAATTTCTGATTTTGGGGAACTTTTTTCGATCAACAAAAAAAGTTAAATTAATCAAATTTTTAGGCGATTTTCCTGGTTTTATCTAAGGTGAATGTATCAGGTACTAGCTAGAGCAATTGTCATAATTTTGGCAGACCATAAAATCTTTGATGAATTTGATCTGACCAAGGCTGCCAAATGGTTTTATGCACTATTTCTATCGCTAATGGTGGGCATTGCGAACCCAAACATAGATGTAGGTTCCCAGTCCCGGACTATTTACATTACATACTCTGCCGTTAATTGCTAAAAAGCTCGCAATTCTCACACAGCAAAAGCTGATTAGGGAGACAAATCTCGGATTTCACTTAGGGATAAAATTAAAGTTTTTCCCTAAATTTTAATCTCCCCGATGGATTACCGAGGTTTTAATTCTGCCTGCTGCCTTCTGCATCTCTAGCCTTCTGCTTTCAAGGTGAATCTACCAGCAAATAGTAAACATTCTCATGGGTATGCGAAATGAGTTCAACTTTTGCCACCAACATGGATTCACAATCTGTTCTCCGCAAAGCTGGTTCTAAATCTATTGTCTTCATTGATTCCGAGTTAGATGACTATCAAACTCTTGCGGGTGGCGTGCTTCCCGGTGCAGAGATCATCATTTTAGATAAAAATGGTAACGGAGTCGAGCAAATTACTACGAAACTGCAAACACTTTCTGCTGCGGGGGAAACTGTAGACCAAGTTCACATTTTTTCTCACGGTAATTCTGGCAGCTTGCAGCTAGGTTCTGCAACGCTGAATTCGGATAATTTGCCGCAATATGAAAGCCAGTTGCAAGGGTGGCGAAATGCGCTAAGCGACAAAGCAGATATTGTGCTTTATGGTTGCGATGTTGCGGCGGGTTCGGGAAGCGATTTTGTCGATCGCCTGGGCGAGTTAACCGGGGCTGATATTGCGGCATCTAGCGATCGCACTGGCCGCGGCGGTAACTGGAATTTGGAGTTTGCCAAGGGTGATATTGAAGCACCGCTAGCCTTGACTCCAGAGGTAATGGCGGATTATCAAGGAACTTTAGCGACTATTACCGTTACTAACAGTAATGATAGCGGGCCGGGTTCATTGAGAGATGCGATCGCCTCCGCAGCAGCCGGCGATACCATTCAATTTGCCTCGACTCTTGCCAGCCAAACAATTACTCTCACTTCCGGTCAACTTGTCATCAACAAAAACTTGACAATTGATGCCGTTGGTGCAGTAAATTTAACCATCAGTGGCAACAATACTTCGCGCGTAATCCGCACAGAAGGTGCAACAAATGTTACTCTAAAAAACCTGATTGTTGCCAACGGCAAAGTTTCTGGAACCGATCCGAATAATGAGGCAACTAGCGCCGGTGCTGGTATTCAAACAGGAGGTAGCAGCACTTTAACTTTAGAAAATTGCCAAGTAAATAATAATGTTGCCGGTTTTGGTGGCGGCATTTACACGGGTTTTCGCAGCACGACAAATGTAATTAACAGCAAGTTTAGCGACAATGACGGTTCGGTAGCGGATAATACCGAACGTGGTGGCGGCGCGATCGCCACTAAAAGCGGCGGTGTTCTGACTATCAGAGATAGCGAATTTACCAACAACAAAGGCAGCTACGGCGGAGCTGTTAATAACCTGTTGGGCAGCATGACAATCGAAAACTCTAAATTCACCGGCAACAGCACAAATAAAGGCCCTGGTGGGGCAGTTTACGTCGATGGCGCTAATGCTTCGGGCCCGAATGCAACCCCCGGCCCCGTTGCCGGAACTATTGCTATTCGCAACAGCGTTTTTGATGGCAATATCGGAGCGAGAGAAGGAGGAGCGGGATTTTTATTTGGCTATCTTCAAGATAAGATAGTTTTGGAAAATAGCACTTTTGTTAACAATAAAGCTGTTAAGGATTTAGCAGGAGTTGGAGGTTCTGGAGGCGCAATTCGTCACGGTAATGTGGATCTTACTGTAACAAACTCCACTTTTGCTAATAACCAAGCTGAAGACAACGGCGGCGGTTTGTGGTTGGGAGAAAATGGAAATGTCAGCATTGTCAACAGTACCTTTTCCGGCAACAGTGCTGCTAAGCAGGGCGGGGGAATGCTTGTCGCTAACAGAGATTCCTTTTCGACTAATATCGTCAATTCGACTTTTGCTAAAAATACCGCTGAATTTTCGGGAGGTATTGCTACTTTTAACGATCCTGTGAAATCGCCAATTACTGTCAAGAATTCGATTTTTGATAGGAATACGGCCAGTAATCCTTTTAAAAATAGGCAGCACACTGGACGGGAGCTCATTGATGGGGGAAACAATCTTCAATTTCCCGCTAAACTGACCGTGGGAGATCCTAATGATAGTAATGTTACGGCAAGTATTACGATCGCAGACCCCTTACTCGGCCCTTTGGAAAATATTAACGGCGCTTTCGTGCTGCCGCTGCTAACAGGAAGTCCGGCAATTGATACTGGTACTGGTGCGGGCGCGCCGGCTGCTGATCAGCGCGGTGTGAGTCGCCCTCAAGATGGTGATAATAACGGAAGTGCGATCGTTGATATTGGGGCTTACGAATTGAACGCTACAGTCACGCCGACTCCAACTCCGACGCCCACTCCAACTCCCACTCCGACGCCGACTCCGACTCCCACACCCGAACCGACTCCGACTCCCACACCCGAACCAACTCCAACTCCCACACCCGAACCAACTCCCACGCCCACACCCGAACCGACACCAACTCCCACGCCAACTCCGCCTGCAGATGATTGCCTACTCGATAGCCTCAACGCCCCGCAACTAGATCCTGCCACCATCGCCCCCAACCCAGTCCAACAAACTATCAACGGCGGCGACACTACCGACTTCATCATGGGCGGTGTCATCAACGAGTCAATTAACGGACAAGCCGGCAACGATACTCTCTACGGCATGGGCGGCAATGACAACATTGATGGCGGTGTAGATAACGACTCAATCTTCGGCAATGAAGGCAGCGATTTCATCTCTGGCGACGCTGGCAACGATACCATCTACGCTGGCAAAGATAATGACACTGTTGTTGGCGGAGATGGCGAGGACTTGTTGAGGGGAGATCTCGGCAATGATACAGTTGCCGGCGGCCTTGGCAACGACACTATTTTCGGCGGTAAAGATGATGATATCTTGCTGGGTGAAGATGGCGACGACTACATTTTAGGCAACTTAGAAAATGACACAATTAATGCTGGAAACGGCAACGATATTGCCTTTGGCAATGAAGGTGCAGACCTGATTTTTGGCGATTTGGGAAATGACACGCTTTACGGCGGCAAAGAAAACGACAGTCTCGATGGCGGTGAGGGCAACGACTTACTGTTCGGCGGCAATGAAAACGATGTGCTTTGCGGCGACATCGGTAACGATACCCTGTATGGAGGCAAAGGTAATGATATTCTCAGTGGTGGCAGCGGTTCCGATTTCCTTTCCGGGGATGTTGGGGATGATACTTTGACTGGTGGTTCGGGAAATGATGTGTTTTTCCTAAATCAAAGTTTGGGTAGCGACACCATTAATGATTTCCGCAAGGGAGAGGATTTAATTGGGTTGAATACTGATTTGAGTTTTAATCAACTCAGTATTACTTCCAGCAACAATCAAACTTTGATTAGCGTGACTGACACCAATCAATTATTGGCGAAGCTTAACAATGTTACACCGGGTATTCTGACTGCTAGCGATTTCATTACTCTGTAGTTATAGTTATTATACCAAATCCAGGTTGGCTACTCTCTTTATCCTTCTGCGTATCATTCGGTGGTTAAAACCAGGGCAACCACGGGGGGATTGCCCCTACAAAAACGAAGTCCGCCTCCGCAGACTGAGAGATAAAGGGAGTAGTTAAGCCTGATTTATTCTTATAGCATATTCCAATAAAAATTAGCCAAGCATGATAAAGATCCTCTAATCCTCTGATGCTCTAGCCCACACATATTAATCTATTATTCCTAATAAAGCGGAGTTGATATTATTCCGTTTTAATACGATCGCACAAATGTCTGTCCTCCTCCTTCACATCAGCATTGGTTCGCAGATAATCCCGCACCCAATCGCATCCATACTGGAGAAAATCGAGCTGAAAAATTCGCTCTAAATTCCACACAATTGCTGCGGTATCCTGACTGGCGGAGGCGATGAACTTCCCATCAGGGCTAAATGTCACTCCGAACACCCCATCGCTATGTCCTTTTAAGGTTTCAAGCTCTTGACCATCGTACCTCCAAAGTTTAACAGTGCCGTCAAAACTTGCTGAAGCGAGAGTCTTGCCATCAGGGCTAAATGCCACTCCGAATACCCCATTTTTGTGTCCCTTTAAGGCTCTGATTTCCGTACCATCGCGCCGCCAAAGTCTGACCATGCTATCCATACCTGCTGAAGCGAGAATCTTGCCATCCGGGCTAAATGCCACTCCAGCTACCTGACGGCGATGGCTTTTTAACGTGTGTAAAAGTTTGTAGCTGGGCTTTCCAGATGCGATCGCATTATCCCACTGCCAAAGTTTGACAGTGCCGTCCACACTACCAGAGGCAATGAGCTTTCCATCGGGACTAAAGGCAACTCCGTTAATATGATCGGTATGCCCTTTGAGAGTTGCCAATTCAGTGCCATCAATACTCCAGACTTTGACCGTTTTGTCCTCACCCGCCGAGGCGAGTGACTGTCCATCTGGATGGAAATCAACCGCGAAAACTCTACCTTGATGTCCAGTAAAAGTCTTGATTAAGGTTCCATCTAGTCGCCACAATCGAACAGTGCTGTCATAACCGCCTGTAGCAATTGTGTCTCCCTTTGGGCTGAAATCTACTCCGAAAACTTTATCAGCTTGTTTGGGGAAAGTGCGAATTAAGCTACCATCAAGGCGCCAAAGTTTAACGGTATTGTCACGACTGGCGGTGGCAATTGTCTTACCATCAGGACTAAATTTTATGGTGTAAATTGATGCTTGATGTCCCTTAAGAGTCTTGAGCAAACTGTCATCAAGCTTCCAGAGTGCGATCGGGCCATCCCAACTGGATGAGGCAAAGATTTGCCCGTCAGGACTCCAAGCCAATCCAGAGACGACATCCTTGGCGACTAGCAGGGTTTTTAGCAGAGTCCCGTCAAGCTGCCACAGTTTGACTGTTCTGTCTAGACTTGCCGAGGCAAGCAAACCACCTTTAGGGTTAAAAGTGATTTTTGTCACGGCATCGCTGTGTCCAGTTAGGGTTTTGACTAAAGTTCCATCAAGATGCCAAAGTTTGACCGTTTTATCCGCACTCGCCGAGGCAATGAGATATTCTGAAGGGCTGTTGGCGTAGCCTGCGCTTGGCGCATAGGCAACATTCATAACTCTATCCGTATGTCCGGTGAGGGTTCTGATCAGTTTACCGTCTGCATTCCAGAGTTTGATGGTTTGATCTTTAGAAGCAGATGCAATAGTTTGACTGTCCGGGCTAAAGGCAACGCTGTTAACTTCATCTGTATGTCCGGTGAGAGTTCTCAGCAGTTTACCGTCTGTACTCCAGAGTTTAATGGTTTTATCTTTAGAAGCAGAAGCAATAGTTTGACCATCAGGAGCGATCGCAACTTGTGTAACATTATCGGTATGTCCTTTTAAGGTCTGCCACAAGGTATAACTCGGCTTGACCTTTGGTAAATTTGTACTGTTTTTGCGCCAAAGTTTGACTGTTTTATCCCCAGAACCCGAAACAATTAGATCCCCTCTGGGGTTAAATACAACTCCCCAAACTGCATTGTTGTGCCCTTGAAGTATTCCTAGTTTTGTACCGTCTTTTTTCCAAAGATCGATGGTTTTGTCGGCAGAAGCTGAGGCGATGAGTTCGCCATCAGGGCTGAAAGTTACATCGTTAACCACATTGTTATGCCCGGATAAGTGGTTATACTCAACCGCTCCATAAATAGCTTGATGAAGAACTTCTTTAACTGAGCCTTCGATCTCTGGTTCTACACCACCTAACTTTTGCAGTTGTCGCTTTCCTCTGATCGCTTCTATTAATCCGTCTAATTTTTGGTTTGACGCGAATAGCGCTTCGGAAGATTTGGCGATCGCTTTGATTTCGCTGACAGCAGTTTGCCGATACTGAAAATACACCGCTACCCCCAATGCACAGGCAATAATTAATGCTATTGTTACTACAAAAAGCAAAAATCTTTGCCGCTTAGAACTTTTTTTCTCTACAGCTAATCTTTTTTGTTCTTCCGTTAGTCTGGCTTCAATTTCTTTAGCCCGTTCTGCTTCCAATCCTACCTGCATTTCTCTTCGGTCTAATTCTTCAGAAGCGCCTAAAAACTGATAATCTAAGTCACTCAAACTTTTACCCTGGGCCCAAGCTTGAGCATTTTTCAATGCCTGTCCGCGCAACAGTCGGGATCTATCGGTCTGCTTGGAAGTTATCCAAGCATCAAAGGCTTGAGAGTATGGACGCAAGGAAGCGAGATTTTTTCCTACCCATTTTTTGTTAAATACTTCTTGATAAATCGGGTTGCTTACCTGTAAAAACCCCTGGTATTTTACTACCAAACCAGACAGCAATAGTTCTACCTGTTCTCGCGAGTCATCTGTTGAAACTTCCACTCCTTGTAATATTTGTTGATAGATTCCCAGGAGTCTTCCAGCACGTTGCTCGTTGCGGAGAAGGCGATCGCGGATCGTCTTTAAATGCTCTGGCTCATCTTGAGATTCCCAATTCTGGATGATCTGCGATCGCACCACCGATTCCACAAAAAATCCCTCGGTTCCCGGTGGAATTGTCAGCACGTCACTGTGAGATTCTCGCGCCGCTATTACTATCAATTGACACAGCTTTTGGCTCAGAAATGGTTGCCCATAAGTCCAAGCTAATATTGCTTTGATAATAGCCTCGGCATTACTGACTACACTGTCTAACCCTTTAGTTAAAGGAGAGGCTTCTTCCCAGGAAAACCCGTGCAAATCAACTGCTTGTCCGATATTAAAAGGTGTGCGATTTTTATCAGCAATTAAATCGCTTGGTGTAGCTACTCCGAAAATTGCGAAAGTAATCCGGTTGTATTCTGGATTAATGGCTCGTTGGTTGTAACAATAACGAATTAATGCAAAAAAGTCATCTACAGGAAAATCTAAGCTTAAAATACTATCAATTTCATCGACAAATATAAAAATTCGCTCATCGGGAAATCTGGCTAATAAAATATCTTCAATAAATTGACTTAATCTTTGCAGGAGAGAAACTTCTTCTTGTTCTTTCCACCAAGTTTTTAAATTAACTTGTCCTAATAAATTAAAGCTGCGCCACAAATCCCCAACGATTCCTTTGTACCACTGTAAGGGAGTAATGTTTTCGCTGCCGATGCGGGTCATGTCGATCGTGCTGCATTGAAATCCTTCTGCTTGTAATCGATGGAAGGTGCGAACGATAAGGGAAGATTTGCCCATTTGCCGCGAATTGAGAACGTAGCAAAATTCGCCTCGTTTTAAGGCTTCATAAAGTTCGATATCTGCTTGTCGTTGGACATAGGTAGGCGCATCAGTTGTGAGACTGCCGCCAATTTGGTAAGAGTAATCTTTCATAATTGATAGTTAATTGTTTCCGATAATTTAGCGATCGCCCACTGCATCGCACAAATGTCTATCCTCCTCCTTCACATCGGCATTTGTTCGCAGGTAATCTCGCACGCGATCGCATCTAGATGCTAGTGCCCGATCTCAATCTACACTCCGCTTTAAATTCCAGAGAATTACTGTTTTATCCCCTTAGCAGTAGCCAAACAAAGACGACCATCCCGAAACAAAAGAAGACAGGGAATTAAAAAACAATTCCAATACATCAAAACCTAGCTCATATTGAACAGCCATAGCTCTGTTTAATCCCGCTTACCTACTTTCTCCAACAGTCTCTTGATATCAAATTCGGTAGCATCGGAATTAATATTACCAGCAGTCTGGACACCGCGAGAACCCCGGATCCCTACAATTAATCCGGGTATGGAAACGGCACTGCCGTGTCCTCTATATCATGTCGAAGAGTGCAACCGGAAACTATATGAAATCGCCTGGTATCTATTTAAACATCGATATTCAGGCAACTTCTCTTGGTCCTCAACCTAATAACTCGACACAGTTAAAACGATCGCCTCCCTATCTCCCAACACCAAACCATACTCCAAACCTTCAACAACCGCCTGATAAGAAGCATCCAAAATATTACCAGAAACCCCAACCGTTGTCCAGCGGTCTTGACCGTTGCTAAACTCAACCAAAACGCGAGTTTTAGCAGAAGTTCCCGCACATCCGTCCAGAATTCGCACCTTATAATCGGTTAAGTTAAAATCAGTAATTGCCGGATAAAAATTCCGCAAAGCCTTCCGCAAAGCCGCATCAAGTGCCGAAACAGGCCCGTTTCCTTCCGCGCATTCCAGAATATCTTGACCGTTAACAGTCACCTTCACCGTTGCTAAAGAATTAACTGTTTCCTCCCTACCTTTATCGCAGTGAACTTGAAAACCTTTGATTTCAAATAAATGCTTGCGCTTTCCCAAGGCTTCTCGCATTAACAATTCAAAAGACGCCTCAGCACCCTCAAATTGATACCCCTGACTTTCCAAATCTTTCAATTTTTCCAAAATTTGGCGGCAAGCAGGATTTTTGCGATCGAGATCCATGCCAAAAGTGCGCGCCTTGGCCAAAACATTGCTCAAACCAGCTTGATCCGAAATCACAATTCGCCGCCTGTTGCCAATTTTTTCCGGTTCCAAATGTTCGTAAGTTAACGGATTTTTCTCAACAGCCGATACATGAATTCCGCCTTTATGAGCAAAAGCAGAAAGGCCGACAAAAGGAGCATGATCATCGGGAGCCAGATTGACAATTTCGCTGATCGATCGACTTACTTGAGTTAATCTAACTAATTGCTCGTCTTGAATGCAATTATAACCCAACTTTAGCTGAAAATTAGGAATCAATGAACATAAATTGGCATTGCCGCAGCGTTCGCCATAACCGTTAATAGTTCCCTGTACCATCGTCACTCCTTCCCGCACAGCAGCCAAAGCATTAGCAACCGCAACTCCCGAGTCGTTGTGAGTGTGAATTCCTAATTGTATAGATTTTTCGCGATTGGTTCCTAAAGCTTTTAAAACATCGCAAACAACCTGACTGACTTCATTAGGTAAAGTACCCCCGTTAGTATCGCAAAGCACTAGCCATTCTGCACCGGCATCGGCGGCAACTTCTAAAGTTTTAATAGCATAATCTCGATTGTGATTGTAGCCGTCAAACCAGTGTTCTGCATCGTAAATAACGCGCCTTCCCTGACTCCGCAAATATTCAATTGTATCTCGAATCATCGCTAGATTTTCTTCTAGCGTCGTCTTCAAACTTTCAATAACGTGCAAATCCCACGACTTGCCAAACAGCGTCACCCAGCGAGTACCGGCGGACAAAATAGCCTGCAACATTTCATCATTAGCTGCCGTAGTTCCCGGCCGCCTAGTCGAACAAAAAGCTACAACTTCTGCTTGAGTTAGGGGCTGTTCTTTGAGACGCCAAAAAAATTGTACGTCTTTAGGATTCGCCCCCGGCCAGCCGCCTTCAATAAAGGGAATTCCTAAACTGTCTAACTGCCGAGCAATTCGCAGTTTGTCTTCGAGAGATAAGCAGAGTCCCTCGCACTGAGCACCGTCTCGCAGCGTGGTATCGTAGATCCAGAGCCGATTTGTCATGGGAAATTGCGATCGAGAAATTGGTAATATATCACTTACCATATTAGATGAATTTATTTGAATTTAATGCGATAATATATAGGAAAATTAACATAAATCTAACTGGGGTAAATTGCTGTGGTCAAGGTACAAGCGCAAGGAAAAACATTTGAGTGCGATCGCGAAGCGAATCTCCGTGAAGTTTTGCTCAAAAACGGCATCGATCTCTACAACGGCAACGCCAAAGTCATCAACTGCCACGGCCTCGGCACTTGCGGCACCTGCGCCGTCACTGTCGAGGGGGAAGTTTCCGAGCCCCAGTGGCGCGAAAAAGCCCGACTTTCGGTTCCTCCCCATTCTTCCGCCTCCAATCGCCGTTTGTCCTGTCAAACCAAGGTTTTAGGCGATATTAAGGTGACAAAATATGACGGTTTCTGGGGTCAAGGTTCTGAAACTGTCTGGAACCCACAAGCATAGATTTTTTGTTAAGAAAGGCTGATAGGACGATCGCCTTGCCAGATAATCTGTAAGACTTGCATAATAATTCTAACTGTAAGGTGTGCTTAGCGCACCTTACCCTAAAGAAAGCCGAGAGGTCAAAAAAGCCAGAAAGTCCATATAAAAGTTAATGAATTCATCTAAAGATATTCTGATTATTGGTGGCGGAATAATTGGTCTTTCGCTAGCCGTAGAACTGAAATTGCGAGGGGCATCTGTCGCGGTTCTTACCGCAGATTCTAAACCACCGACTGCCAGGGCTGCGGCTGGAATGCTTGCCCCGCAAGCTGAACGAATTCCCCCCAGTCCGATGCTGGATTTGTGCTTGCAAAGCCGCGCACTGTATCCTGCCTGGGTGGAACGGCTAGAAGATATTACCGGATTAAAAACGGGATATTGGCGATCGGGAATTCTCGCACCAGTTTGTCAAAACGAGCCTCAAGAAAAGCCGCTTTTGTCAAACCTTAATTATCAATGGTTGGACAGAGATACTGTTCGCCAGCACCAGTTTGGATTAGGTCAAGAAGTAATTGGCGGTTGGTGGTATCCTGACGACGCTCAAGTAGACAACCGCGCTTTATTTCGGACGCTTCAGAGCACAACCAAAGAATTGCAGATTGAGATTATTCAAGACACTGCAAAGGAAATTATTCGACAGGGAAACCGAGTTGTGGGCATTGAAACAACAGCAGGAAAATTGCAAGCAGACCGTTATGTTTTAGCGGCGGGTGCTTGGTCTGAGCAGTTATTGAATGTTCCTGTTTTTCCAAGAAAAGGACAAATGCTGTCAGTATGTGTACCAGAAGATTGTGGAGTTATCCAGCCCCTGCAAACCGTTCTATTCGGGACTGGCATTTATATTGTACCACGTCAAGATGGCAGAATTATTGTTGGCGCTACTAGCGAAAATGTGGATTTTAGACCGGGAAATACGCCTGCAGGAATCCAAAGTTTGCTAGCAGGAGCGATTAAGTTATATCCCGAATTACAAAATTATCCGATTCTGGAGTTTTGGTGGGGATTTCGGCCGGCTACTCCTGATGAGTTGCCGATTTTGGGTGCTAGTGCTTGGGAGAATTTGACATTGGCTACGGGGCATTACCGCAATGGCATTTTGTTGGCTCCGGTGACGGCTAAATTATTGGCTGATTTGATTGGGAATCAGAACTCAGATCCGTTATTGGCTGCTTTTCATTATTCGAGGTTTCCTGAATCTTGGAAATTGGAAAATGCTAAATAGTGAGATTTTTTGCTTTTTTTAAGACGAGGCAGAGCCGGGGAACGAGAAACGAAAGTCAACCAAAAAAATATTTTTTGCTATAATCTAATCAGCACAATAGGGTTTTGTAAGTTATGACTTTCAGTGATGTGGTCGAGACGATCAAGAATCTTTCTACTGACGAAAAGCAAGAGCTTCAACTGTTGTTGAAGCAATATCTCCGGGAAGAACGTCGCGAAGAGATGTATCAAAACTTTAAGTCAGCGCAGATTGAACAACAAAAAGGTGAAATGAAATTTTCCGCTAACATCAATGAACTCAGAGTAATGATAGAGGAATAATCGTGGAAGTCAGTTTCAGTTCTTCATTCAAGCGTGCTTTCAAAAAGCGGATCAAAGGCGATGCTGATTTGGAGGCTAGGTTTTGACAAAAGCTGGAACAGTTCATCAGAGAGCCGTTTGAACCAAGCTTAAAAACTCATCAATTGTCCGGTAGGCTCAAGGAGTTTTGGAGCTTTAGCGTAGATTACGACGAAAGGGTACTTTTCTACTTTACAGAAGACGGAAAAGCCGTGTTTGTAGATTTGGGAAGTCATGATGAAGTATATTAATCGACAGAACAGTTGCTACCGTAATCTGTATCTGTAGGGTGCATAGTGTGCACCTTATTGCTGCAAGTAGCGCCCCCAACCATTTTTTGGTAAGTCTGGAATTAGTTTGCATCCTGTTTTTTGGGTTGGTTTAATTCCCTGCATTTAGCGGCAGCCAAATCGTAAGCATTTTGGTAATCGCTACCGCCTAACATCAAATCGCCGTAATATTCATAAGGTTGATTGCCATAAATCGGCAGCGGGTCGTCTTCAGGATAATCTTCTTTTGATTCTTCTAGGATTGCTTTGAGTTTCTTGAGGCTGAAGCGCTGGACTGGGAAGTAATGAATGTCTTGAGCGATGAAACCAAGATGGGGAAAGGTTGGGTCAATAATTCGCTCGTCGAGTTCAATCCAGCTATATTCGATGGGTTTATATGGCACTCCCGGCACGGCTAAAAAGCCTTGAACATAAATCGCGCCCTCGGTGGCTAACGCTGCTTTACAGGCGTTGTCAAAGCAATTTTTACGGTTGCTTTTGATGCGAGCGGCCATTTCAATAGAAAGCGTCTCATCTAATAGTTCGGTCATAACCCATTTCTAATCGCGTGTGCGATTAGATTGTAGCAAATCCGAGCTATCTCCGAGCACAAAAAACGCAGGCAATTGCGATCGCTCCTCAAATTCTCGTCTCAAGGAGTTGAGCCAAAATCCTCTGCGGTTGTGGATGTTGTGTCAGCTTTGGTTTCCGAGATGGGCCGTTTGTCCCTCGCCCCTATAGCCCGCCCATAAAAAGTTTTCGCCAGTAGCCAAAATTTTGAACCTGCGATCGAGTTGGGATAGAACCCGGAACGATAAACTGTGCCACAGACGATGCAAGCAAAAATAGCGGCATACATCACCGAAGGTCGATCGTGCAACCAACCAATCATATTAATCCCTTCCGGTGCAGCAATTTGTTCCGCGGCTGACACGCTGCAGAGTTTTTTCTGCAAACAAAGTTGAGTTATGACGATTCTAGCTGAGACATGGGAATATCCTCGGATTGGCAAAAACCGGGAAATAAAGAAAGCCCTGAAAACATTTTTGACTGGAAAATTAGAGACAGATGCTTGATTGCAGACTGTTCCCGCGCTAAAAAATATGGTAAAATATGCTACAGTGCTGCGGCAAGAAACCCATGCAAGTTGAAGATCACAAGCGGCAAGGTAGCTTTGGGTATTGACAGAATCTGTTTATTCACCAAAATATGCTGACCCTGGGATGCACCGCTGGAAATGGATTTTAACGCCTGGTTTAAGCCCGTTCTTTGTGATAAAATTTGCATCTCAATACACCTGTGAAGTAGCAAGTGGACACGGTTCCACATCACTGAAAATTCCCACCACAATGGTCGCTCAAATATTATCTGCAACGAAGGTCAATAGAGCTATCTGCTATCTCTAGTTTGCTTCAAATCACTGCGACATAAAATCCCCCCAAGAAATTATTATCCTCACAGGTAAGAGTAAAATAGAAGCAATTTGCTGCAACGATTAGTAATTACTCCCGTAGTTTGTTATGATTAAGTACGTCAACGCTGGGATGAACTTCAGCTTGGTGAAACCACCCAAAGGAGGAGTGAAGGTACTCAATATTATCAGCAGGTTGGTAAAGTATAGGCAAAATTTCAACCGTAATTTACCCTAAGCTGTTCGGCATTTAAAAGACGATAGTATGGTGCGGAGCGTACAGAAGTGTTTCCCCTGTAAGCGTAAGTGTTCGCGCCTGACGCGCCCTACAAGCCTCCTTAGTGGTTTAAATGCGTAACAGCTTATTACCTGCAATAAAACAAGACAAAAAATAGCGAACCTATCCTGATGCTAAGCTAAGCACTTATCCACACACCATAGACATACTGAATGAAAAGCGCGATCAAAAAGTCAGATTTTGTGCTAGCTCCTTATATGAAGAGCAACAATTTGACAGCTACTTGCCAAATACTCAATACAGTGGTTCCTTATATATTCTTATGGTTTTTAGCCTTTAAAGCTACTGCCATTTCTGTATTCCTTCTTCCGCCGATAATGGTGTTGATGACACTTTTTTCAGGACGTTGTTTCGCTTTGATGCACGATTGCGGACACTATTCTCTTTTTAGTTCCAAAAAAGTCAATCGCATTATGGGTTTTCTGCTAGGTATTATCAATGCGATTCCTCAGTACCCCTGGTCGAGGGGACACGCTTATCACCACAAACATAATGGTAATTGGGATATGTACCGAGGCCCTTCGGCGTTGATATCCACCGAAAAATTTGCGGCGCTAAGTCCATTTAGTCAAAAGATGTATCAGTTACTCAGACACCCCTTGATGCTGTTTCCCGGTGGTTTTTTCTATCTAATTATTAAGCCAAGACTCGCGCTAATCTTGGGAATTACGGGTTTTATCAGACATATTTTTGGTTGTCTCACTCAAGATTTTGGTATGGGTTTATCTGCAATCATTGCTTCTTATAAATCCAAACATTGGTATACGACGGCTGAGTTTTGGGATTTACTGTTCAACAATATTTGTGTTGTGGGTAGCTGGATTTATCTGAGCAACTTACTGGGGTTTGGCTTTTTCTGGAGTGTTTACTCAATTGTCATGACTTGTTCGGCGGCAATATTTATCTGTATTTTCTTTGTACAGCATAACTTTGAGGGTTCTTACGCCCACAAAACAGAGGGCTGGGACTATCTGCTGGGCGCAATAGAAGGCAGCAGTTATCTCAAATTACCAACTCTTCTCAATTGGTTTTCGGCTGATATTGCTTACCACAACATTCATCATCTCTCGGAGCGAATACCTAACTATAATCTTCGGGCTTGTCACAATGCTAATATTCACCTGCTTGCTAATTCAAAATCCCTGACAATTCGCGATATTCCTGACTGCTTCCAATTCATTCTTTGGGATGCTGCTTCAGATAGTCTGCAATCGATTAAATTATTTCAAGAACAAGAAGAAATTCCCTTGAGTAATGTAGCTAATTAAAATCGCTTGGCAATGAATTTGGTTGCTTCTTTATCCCCAAAATCCTATGATATCGTTTCCGGTAGCACCGGAATTATATAGAGGACACGGCGCCGTGCCGTGTCCCTACCGCGATTAATTGTAGGGACACGGCACGGCGCCGTGTCCAGGCTGTGGGTAATATTAATTCCGATGCTACCGGAGTTGATATAAATCAAAGTATCTGTCACTTGTCAATGCAGCAATTCCTCTAATTTTTGCTGGTTCCACAAATACTGATAAAGCCCTGTTTCCCCTACCAATTCAATGTGAGTGCCACTCTGAACTATTTCTCCTTTCTCCATCACAAAAATGCGATCGGCACTGGCCGCCGCCGACATTTGATGCGAGATAAAAATTACTGTTTTGCGATCTGTTCCCGTTGCCAAGTTTCGCAAGATGTCGGTAGCAGTTTGATTGTCAACGCTGGAAAGAGCGTCATCCAAAATTAACACCGGGGCGTCAACTAACAAAGCGCGAGCAAGTGCTGTCCGCTGCCGCTGTCCGCCGGATAAAGTAATGCCGCGCTCGCCGACAACTGTTTTGTACTGCTGCGGAAAGTTGAGGATTTCGGCGTGAATTTGCGCTTGTTTTGCGGCGGCTTCAATCTCCGGCTGTTCCGCTAAGGGGTTTCCGTAGCGGATATTATTCTTGATGGTAGTGCCGAATAGAAAACTTTCTTGCGGGACGTAGGCGATCGCCCCGCGCAAATGGGTCAATTGTACCTCGGTAATATCCTGTCCGTCTACAAATAACTCGCCCCGATCGATATCTAGCAAGCGTGGCAACGCATTAGCTAAAGTTGATTTTCCCGATCCGATCGCCCCAACAATTGCGACTGTTTCTCCCGGTTTTATGGTAAAATAAACATCTTTAAGCGCGGGGATATTAGCACCGGGATAAGTATAATTTAGATGGCGAGCCACAATTTCGCCTTTGACTGGAGTTGCCAGTTCAACTGCATCGGCAGCATCCTTAATTTGCGGTTCCACAGTCAGAATTGATTCGATGCGATCGACACTCACTTCTCCTCGCTGGTAAGCAGTAATTGTGAAACCCAATAGCGCCGTCGGAAATACCAAACGCTCGACATAAATCAGCAACGCTACAAAATCGCCAATGCTAATTTGACCACTAGCAATTGCCCCGCCACCTGCTGAAAGCAGCACCAACAAACTGATGCTTGCCAAACCCCCCAGCAGTGGAAAAATAAAGTTTCTAGTTTTTGCTAATTGCAAATTTGCTGATAGCAACTTCGCATTGGAATTGCGAAAAGCTCGGCGTTCGTTTTCTTCTTGAGCGTAGATTTTAATTACGGACATCCCGCTCATATCTTCCTGAATTAAATCGCTCATCGCCGACAATTCCTCTTGCACGGCTAACTGTTGGATGCGAAGTTTGTCGCTAAATAACTGTACCAAAACCAGCATTAAAGGATAAACTGCGATCGCCAACAGCGTCAGCCTTACATTAATCCCCAGCATCACCGGCAAAGTCAAAGCATAGGCAAATGCCGTATTCGCCAAACTCAGCACTGCAAACCCCACCAAGCGCCGAATATTGTCCAAATCGGAAGTAGCCCGGTTAATTAAATCTCCTACCGTATTAGCCGCAAAATAAGACGGTTCTAATGTTAATAAATGGTTAAAAATTTGCTGTTTGAGGTCAAATTCTACTTGACGCCCCACGCCAAACAGCAGAATCCGCGACACCATCCGAATTACCCACATAATTGAGGCGAGGATCAGAATTAGTGCCACGTAGTTGAAAACTTGGTCAAATTTAGTCGCAACTTGGAGAGTGTCAACTGAATTCCGAATCAGCAGGGGAATGTAAACGCCCACAGCATTGACAACTAATAGCGAAAAAATGCCCCAGAATGTTGGTTTCCAGTGCGGGCGCATATAAGAGCCGAGTTTTTGCAGTCGAGAATAACGAGCCATAGGAAGAAGGAAGAAGGTTCGGCAGCGGATTTTGTAACGGATGTAACGGATGGATGCTGAAGGAAGAAGGAATCTTCCCCAAGGTTTTCAGCAATTAAGAACGTCCTAATAGTCTTGGCGGTTGCTATAGAAGGTAGAAGGTCGAAAAAAAAGAATAGAAGCTCTATCGAAAGGTAGATGACCGAAAACACAAGTTAAGAAATTTTGAATAAAAATTCTGCTTGGGGATGACGCGCCATAAAAGTTGGGTTTGGGGCCGAGCCAAAACCCGATCGAGATGTAACAAACCATATTATATCTGCGGGACAGGATATCTGTGAGGACACAGCAGTGCCGTGCCCCTACCCGCTGTGGGGACACGGCATTGCCCTGTCCTTAGCTACTGGCAACGATCGCCCAAATCTCCCATCCGCCCCCGCAACCCCCCACACCGTTGAGTCGCGCTACAATCAAAAATCGATCAACTTAGCACTCAGCCTCAGAGAGTGCTAAATTTGCTAATGTAAGCGATTGGAGACAAACATGACCAAAATAGTTGCATTTAGCGACAAATCTCGGCGGGCACTAGAACGCGGCGTCAATCAACTCGCCGATGCTGTCCGCATCACCTTGGGCCCGAAAGGCCGCAACGTCCTATTGGAAAAGAAGTACGGCGCTCCCCAAATCGTTAACGACGGTATCACCGTTGCTAGGGAGATCGAACTCGAAGACCCCCTAGAAAATGCCGGCGCTCGCTTAATTCAAGAAGTCGCCTCCAAAACTAAAGATATCGCAGGCGACGGCACAACAACCGCAACGGTTATAGCTCAATCCCTGATTCGCGAAGGTTTGAAGAATGTCGCAGCAGGCGCAAACCCAGTCGCGCTGCGCCGGGGTATTGAAAAAACGATCGCCCACTTGGTGCTGGAAATCGAGAAATTGGCGAAACCCGTCGAAGGGGCTGCAATTGCTCAAGTCGCCACTGTCTCCGCCGGTAACGACGAAGAAGTCGGCGCCATGATTGCCCAAGCAATGGAAAAAGTCACCAAAGACGGCGTAATTACTGTTGAAGAGTCGAAGTCTCTGACAACAGAATTGGAAGTTGTCGAAGGGATGCAGTACGATCGCGGATATCTTTCTCCGTATTTCGTCACTAACACCGATCGCATGGAAGTTGAGTACGAAAACGCTCGCATCCTGATTACCGACAAAAAAATTAGCTCGATTCAAGAACTAATTCCAGTTCTCGAAAAAATCGCCCGCACAGGTCAACCGCTGCTAATTATCGCCGAAGATATTGAAGGCGAAGCTTTGGCAACTCTGGTAGTCAACAAAGCCCGCGGCGTATTGAACATCGCAGCAACGAAATCTCCTGGTTTTGGCGATCGACGCAAAGCTATGCTTCAAGATATCGCCGTGCTCACCGGCGGTCAACTGATTTCCGAAGAAGTCGGACTCAGCATCGATACCGCAACCCTAGAAATGCTCGGTACCGCCCGCAAAATTACGATCGACAAAGAAAACACGATCATTGTTGCTGGCGACGAACACAAAGCTGACGTGCTAAAACGGATCGAGCAAATCCGCAAGCAGCTAGAAGCGACGGATTCCGACTACGACAAGGAAAAGCTAACCGAACGCATCGCCAAACTCGCCGGCGGCATCGCTGTAATTAAAGTCGGCGCAGCTACCGAAACCGAACTCAAAGACCGTAAACTGCGTATTGAAGACGCTCTGAACGCTACTAAAGCTGCTGTGGAAGAAGGTATCGTTGCCGGAGGTGGCACGACCCTACTTCACCTGATTACCAAAATAGATGCGATCAGAGATACTTTAGACAGCGAAGAACAAGTAGGCGCTGACTTGGTGAAGAAAGCTTTGGAATCACCTTTGCGTCAAATTGCTGATAATGCCGGCGTTGAAGGTTCGATCGTCATCGAGCGAGTGCGGGCGAGCGAGTTCAACGTTGGCTACAACGCTCTCACCGACGTGTACGAAGATATGATTGCCGCCGGGATTATTGACCCGGCTAAGGTAGTGCGATCGGCCTTGCAAAATGCCGGTTCCATTGCTGGTATGGTTTTGACCACTGAAGCTGTGATTGTCGAAAAACCCGAGAAGAAAAAAGCCGGCGGCGACATGGGCGACATGGGCGGCATGGGCGGCATGGGCGGCATGGGCGGCATGGGCGGCATGGGCGGCATGGGCGGCATGGGCGGCATGGGCATGATGTAGTCTTCAGCCATTAGTTTGTAGTCTGTAGAGTGCGCTATAAGCACCATGGGTGTAAACAAGCGCATCTTATGTACTACCCGTCTACTGTTTGACGAATAAGGCAGCTTATCCCCCCGGCATCCCCTGATAGTCCGGGGGGAATTGAAGCTATCAAAGTCCCCTTCTTAAGGGAGATGCAATGGGGCTCGGCATTAAGCTATAAGCCATAGTTCTCAGGGATTTTAAGCTGAAGTTGCCACCTATGCAGTCCGCGCCCTCTCGGTCAACTAAAATCCTTCCCAGAAACCGCGTCTCCCCCTCTCCCCTTATCCTTTAAGCAATCCCCGTTGAAGTCAGAAGCTCACACTGTACCGAAGGTCAGCGCTGGGTAGTTCACGACGACGGAGTTACATTGTTGCTGTGCAAGTCTTGAGGAGATTGAAACAGAGTTTCGAGATAAACTCTCGCAGCTTGGCGATAACTGCGCGAAGCTTCAGGCGTACCGCTATCGGCATTCTGCAACAAAAACAGCGACAGGGCCGCGCAAAATACTCGGTCTAGATCCCATTCGGGATGGGTTTCCAGGTAAGTTTTGAGAGAATCGTGCAGCGTTTCGGGAATTTCAGCAAAAATACTGACTGTTGGGTTCATCATTTTTTTTAGTCTCGCTAATAAATTGAAAACAGAACCCCCCCTTCGGCCGGATACAGGTGCAGGCACAGCCGAAATCAGAGCGCTTTTTTTTAGGTCGGTCGCATCATTGTGCGCTATGAGGGGGTGGGTTTGTCAATGTTGCGAAATATTACAAAGTTCTTTACATAAAAAAAAGGTTTACCAAATAATCAGCTTTTCAGGGCATTTTTTGTTACATATCTTTATGTAGTGGGGGGGGTTATGAGGAATTAGGCAGCAAGTTAAGGAAATCCCCAATTCCGCAGCAAGATGCTACCGTACCGTTAATTTCTGTGGAAAACTGTGTCGCATCTGTGGAAAACCTCAGACTTGCCTGTGGAAACGCTGTGGAATGTTTAGGGAAAAGTCAGGGAAAAAATAAGAATTGCAAAGGGCATGGGGCGTGGGGCATGGGGCATGGGGCATTGGGCATGGGGCATGGGGCATGGGGCATTGGGCATTGGTAGCAAATAGCAAATAACAAATAACTAATGACTGTTGACTGTTGACTGCTGACTGCTGACAACTGACTACTGACTACTGACTTCCTAAGTGCCACTCTGCCGCTTTTTGCCGGATGGTTGCCAATTCTGCCGACGGCATTTTGTCGAGATTGGCTAAGATAAAGCTCATGCGACCGATCGACTGAAGTTTGTCGCGGTGGCGCGCTAGGAAATCCCAGTAGGGAAGATTTATCATCTGTGCGGTTGAGAACAGCTTGGTTCTGCCAAAGTTAATCGCCTAATATCCAAACGCCAACAGTCATTTTATTTGTTTCACCATTTCACCATAAAACTTATCTTTTACTTTTCATGAGGGCTGGTGGTATATTCCGAAAACTTAATTGGCTGAAAACTCACAACTCTAAACTCATATTTTTTCCGCTTATACCGAGAAAATACTAGAGCCTAACAGTGATTTCCCAAGATAGGAAAGCCGACCAGCAAATTTAAATTTTATGTCGGTGTATCCTTCAGATGTTAATAACTTGGTCAGCGTCTCTACTGAAAAAAAATTAATGTAGCCGTTATCCCAAAGAGCGGCTAAATGTTTATTTAGTTTACCAAAAATCGCTAAAGCCCGATTTATTAAATAGCCGTGATAGGGTGTGGAAATAATTAGTTTTTCTCCCAAATGAGGCATCTTTTTGCAGTTTTTGCTAGTTCTTTAGGATAAAGCAAGTGTTCGATTACTTCAATAGCTAAGACAACATCAAATGAGTTTAGAATATCGGTATCTGGCCGGTCGTAAATATCTGCTTGGATCAACTGACAATCGGGGAAACTTTGACGGGAGAGGGCAATTCCGGGTGCAGAAGTGTCAACGCCGATAACTTCGCAGCCGTGCTCTGCGATGACGTGACTGAGGTTGCTATTACCGCAGCCGAGATCCAAAACTCGGAGTTGTGTCTTGCTGACCTCCTAAAGTGTCGCTAGCCTTTCTCAAAGGGGAGATATCAAATAAGCGTGATGATATCTCGGACGGTTGTTTGTGTAATAATACGTATAAATGCTAAAGTTTTTTTTCATGGATTAAGCTATGGAGATTATTGCCGAGACCGCGAATTTAGGGAGTGTGGGTGCACTGTTTGGGCCAAGGTTCCCCGCATTAGGGTTGTCAGAGTCGATCGGCAGCTTGATCGTCTCATTCTTTTTGTTGGACAGGTGAATTATTGTCACCGAATCAACCGGATGGCAAAAGAAATCTTTCGCAGGGTGCAAAATCTTGCATCGCCCATCTCTGGCCCATCTCTCGAAGGCATTCGGAAAGAAAAAGTCTGATCGAGCAATAATTCTCTCTGTACACTAGCCGGAAACCGAACTTTTTGCCTGTTAATTTGGGGCGAGTGCATCCATACGATTTTAGCTTCAAGCAACTGCGGTATGTCCACCCGACGGTTTTTCCAGCCTGAAAAATGTGCCCTGGGGCGATCGGGTGCCAGTCGATCCGAGAAGTGAGAAGGGAAGTGTGACCGAAATCACAGGCATTTGCCAACAAATTGCTGAGCATCTTTGGGTCCACACACTTAGAATCGAGATTACTACAGTGGCTTCTATAATTGTGTTTAAATGTTGTTCTGAAGCTGTGTTGTCCAGTCAGCAGAGCCCCCTAGACAGATTCACGCTTTCGGTCTGGTTTATTTCACTTTAATGGTCGCTGTTGGGTGTTGCACCTTAATTTAGATATTTCCTATGGTTAAGTTAGGTCAATCCTCCTTTCGCCGTATTTTACTGTCGCGGATTTTGTTGCTCAGCGTACCTGTTCTACTGGTGGGGGAGTATGTTACCTATCGCAAGGCACGCTCGACTCTTCTGGAAACTGCTCGTCAAAACTTGACAGAAAGTGCAGTCAGAAAAGCAGAAACTATTGAACAGTGGGCGAAATCGCTGAAGTCCAATCTGATCGGCGCTTCGGAAAGCTCGATGTTGCAGTCGGTAGATCCGAAGGATTATCAAAAGTTTATCGCCCAATTAGGGCAGCGGTTGCCAACGCAGGTTGATTGCTTGCAATTGACTAATATAAAGACAAATCAAGTGATCGCAAGCACTTGCGGGCAGCAGCCGATTCAGTCGTTGCCGGCCAAATTTTGGCCACCCGTACAGCAGCAGCAAACGCTGCTGGACGAGAAGAGCGTTTACATCAGCCTGTCCTTACCTCAGCAGCAACAGGGAACAGCAAACGATCAGAAAGTGACTTTGGGGGCTGAGGATTTTCCCGAGGCGGGTAAAGAAGGCCGCGATAGCCAAGCGAGTTTGGTGTTGAGCGCTCCTGTTTACATTCGTCGGGGCAATACCCTGCAGTTGAGTTATGCTTTGAGTTTGCAGTCGGCCTTGCCTGTGCAAACCAGCGCTCCCAAGGGTTCTTTAGCCGGCTATACGGTGGCGATCGACCAAGATGGGACGATTTTGGCGCACCCGAATGTCAACCGCGTGGGCCGCAATATCGCCCAAGAGGCAGATGCCGATCGACTAAAAAGTATTGTCAGAAGGGCGATCGCCGGCGGAACAGCTTTTCTCCACCTATTTTCCTTTGAAAGAAATGGTGTAGAGTTGCTAGCAGGATACGCCGCTATCCCGAGTCCTTCAACTACACAGGAGAACAGCAAGTGGATTATTTTAGCTGTCTCTCGTTTAGATTACGCTCTATCAGGTTTGGAAGAAATTCAGCAAGTTTTATTTAATTTAATTGTCGGTTTGGTTGCTGCTAGTATCATCGCGACTTTATATCTGTCTCGCGACTTGGCGCGTCCTGTGGAAAAACTGAGAGACTACGCGATGAAAGTAGATACAGAAGCGTCGCAGACAGTGCCCCAAGATTTCCAAATTAGGGAATTCAATCAACTATCAGAAGCACTAAACAGCATGGTGCAGGGTCTCAGATCCAGGGCAAAAGCATTGGAAGTCGCAACCAAAGAAGCGCAAGTTGCCAATCAATTAAAAAATGAATTTTTGGGTAATATTTCTCACGAATTGAGAACGCCGCTCAACGGGATTATTGGTTTTATTCAAATTGTGCGGGACGGCTACTGCGATGACCGAGATGAAGAAATGGAATTTTTACAGCGGGCCCACGACTCGTCCATGCAATTGCTCAATATTATTAATGATATTTTGGACATTGCTAAAATAGAATCCGGCACGTTCTCCATGATGTTAGAAGTAGTTGATATTACTCAGGTACTTGAAGACGCGATTGATTTGCAAGCGACTCCTATCGAGGAAAAAGGCTTGAAGTTAAGTTTGCCAGCTCCTCATGATCCGATTATTGTTCATGCCGATCCGGAGAAGCTAAAACAGGTGTTTTTAAATGTTTTGAGCAATGCCGTTAAGTTTACAGAGTCGGGCAGCATTAATATATCTGTGCGGCTAGAGTCGAGGACTAATTCTGGTAGTTTTAACGGCAGTGGGGAAACTACGAATGGCACCAGCGGTCAAAGCGATTGGGTGGTGGTGACAATTAAAGATACGGGAATTGGTATCGATCCCGATCACCAGCAGAAATTGTTTCAACCTTTTGTGATGGCTGATGGTTCTACAACTCGCAAGTTTGGCGGTAACGGTTTGGGCTTGGCTATCTCGCGAAGGATAATGGAATCTATGATCGGAAGCATTACCCTGCACAGCGCGGGCGTGAATCAAGGTACTACGGTGATGATTTCTTTGCCTGTTAATCAGCAGTCAAGTTTTTATTTTCACAGCCCGGACTTAGTAACGGAAAAGGGAAATTTCAAAAGTTGAGGAGTGATTTTCCCACTCTAAAATCTAAAATCTAAAATCTAAAATGGTATTAGGGGCTGTCCACCGAGTTCGAGGGATTTGCTCAAAGTGCTGAGAATGCGGATTAATTCAACGGAGGCCGCGCCCGAAGAGGTAAGACAGGGGGTATTTGTTTCCACGCAGTTGAGGAAGCGATCGCACACTCTCCTCAGGGGTTCTACTTGTTCTAAACTCAACACTTCGCGGTGTTTAAGGCCCGTTGGCTGCGGCGCGATCCTCTTCGTTGGCGTAGCCCCCGTAGGGGCGGGCTTCGCTAACGCACTTTCAAAAGAGTTATTCTCTTCGCCTCCCCTATCTGGATTGCCGCGCTGCAAAATCAGGGGAGTTTCTGGCGACATTTCGTCAAAAATCAAGGTTCCCAAACTGCCAACAACTGTTAAGCGCCGTTGTTTGTCTGGATTTAGCCAGCACAGGTGAATAAATGCTTGAAATCCGTCGGGATAGGTGAGCGTTACCCAAACTAAATCTGCTAGTTTTTCTGCAGGATAAGTAGTCAGCAGTGAAGGAGAAAATTGATTTTCAATTTCTGCTGATTCTTGATTTATTCCTTCTTTCTTTTTCCCTCTTCGTTCTTCCTTGTTTCTCCTTCCTTCTTCCTTCGGAAAAACAGTGCCGATCGCCCTTACTAGAATTGGCGTTTGTTCCAACCAAGTATTGAAAATAGCGATATCGTGAATCGCCAAGTCCCAAAGGGCATCAACATCATGGCGCACCGGTTCAAAATGCGTACGCTGGGCGTAACCGTAGCGCAATTTTCCCAGTTGATGCTGTTGAATAATTCTTTGGCCTCGATCAACTGCTGGATGAAACAGATAAGTGTGGTCAACGAAGAGTTGCCGCTGCTGTTTTTTGGCTAATTGACAGAGTTCTATTGCTTCAGTGAGGTTGAGGGCGAGGGGTTTTTCTGCTAAGACGTGGTAGCCTTGTTTCAGCGCTGCTGCTGCGAGGGTGTAGTGTGTGGAAGCTGGAGTGGCGATCGCCACAGCTTCCAGTCCCGGCAAGGTTTGGACTTGAGACCAATCGGTAGCTAGAATCACCGAGGCATCGAGATTAAACTGTTTTTGAACGGCCGCCAATGAATCTCGATTCGGGTCTACCACCGCTAAAACTTGGCTATTGGGATGTTCGAGAAAGTTGCGAATTAAGTTAACTCCCCAGCGACCTGCACCCAATACAGCTATTCCGATTTTCATTGATAATAATAACAAAAATAGCACATAAATTATAGCATATTTTGTTATTATTATCTATGTTTTAACTCAAAAAAATCACTGTTGACTGTTGGCAGGAGTTATTGGTTATTGGCTATTGGTAGCAGCCAACAAATAACCAATAACTGATAACACCAGTCAACAGTCAACTGTCAACTGTCAACTGACTACCAACTAATTTATTGAAAGCTGCCTGAGCCGCTGCTTGTTCAGCCGCTTTGATCGATCGACCTTTTCCCTCTGCTACCAACTTTCCCTGAATGAGAACTTCTGCGGTAAAACGATCCTCGCCGCCCTGCACTGTCCCGGTTTCTTGCACGCTATATTTGGGCAAAGTTTTGTATTTGCCTTGAGTCAACTCTTGGAGAGCAGCTTTGTAGTTTTGGCGGGCCGGATCGCTGCGGATTTCTGTCGCTAAGCGTTGAAAGTGAGAATCTAGCCAAGGGCGAATTAATTCTAAGCTCTGGGTACTCAAATAAAGCGCAGCCAGTACCGCTTCCAAAGCATCGGCCAGTCGGGGTTCAGCGCCTGTTTTGTCCGAGGCGGCGCTGCTGGAAACAATTAAATAGCGATCGAACCCGTAACTTTCAGCGATTTTAGCAAGAATGCGATCGCTCACCAAGATCGATCGAATAGCAGCAAATTCCCCCACTGTACAGTCTGGATAAATCTCAAACAACAATTCCGACGCAGCCAGCCGCACCACTGCATCGCCGACAAACTCTAGTTGCTCGTAATTTGCCTTAGCTGACGCGCTCGCATGAGTCAAAGCTAAATCTATGAGATGCCACTTTATCGAAGCATTCTTCGTCAGTCCCAATTTTTGAATTAATGTTTCAAGTTGCTTTTGGCGACCTGGATAAATCATACCCTTTTAGATTTTAGATTTTAGATTTTAGATTTTATAATTGCGAATGACGGATGACTATCCGGGATAGGAGCTTGTCTAAAGTTGCATGATTTTTTGAAAATGGTATCAAATTCATATCACTAAAAAGCTTTTTATTAAAAAACTAAATAGTCCTCCTGGTGCTTATAGTCCGCTCTGTCAAGGTGGTTAAGAAGTGCCTCACACCCTGGAAATCTTTGCTTCGGGCGATCGATAAATCTTCTTTATTTGATAGATTATTAGCAATAAATAATATATCAAGAATAAAGCTCAACGGTTACGATGACGCAAAAACCTTAACTACACTTTGACAAGTCTGCCCATAAGCACCTTACCCAAATTTGGGTGGGGAAAAAGTCGGACATAAGCCGGGTTCTGTTCTCTCAACTGCAAGCAGTTTTCGAGGGCAGTTATCTATCTGGGACGCCTGTTACCAGACGCCTCAAGCAGTACCAAAAAACGGAACTGGTAAAAAACCAACCATAGTCCCTCCGACCTTGCTCCCAACTGGGGTTTACCTAGCCAGCACCTCTCGATGCTGCTGGTGCGCTCTTACCGCACCTTTGCACCCTTACCCCCTAACACTTTGCGATTTTTGATGTTCGATTTTTGATGCAATCTCAAATCTCAAATCTCAAATCTCAAATTGGGGGGCGGTATCTTTCTGTGGCACTATCCTCACGATCGCTCGCACTGGGCGTTACCCAGCAAGTTTGGTTTTTCGGGAGCCCGGACTTTCCTCAGACAAGCTTTCGCTAATCCGCAACCGCCTGCGCCTACTTTCTCCCCGGAGTTATTATACTCGATCGCTCGTTACCTTCCTCGGTCATCTTTCACAGTAGAAAAGTTTTCAAACCAGCCGCGGCGCCAGAAGAAGTAAATTAAACCCGAGGCGATCGTTCCCATCAGCGCCAAACAAAGCGGATAGCCCAAATACCAGTTCAGTTCCGGCATATTAAAAGGAGATTTCTCTGTATTAAAATTCATCCCGTAGATTCCCGCCACAAAAGTTAGAGGTATAAAAATGCTAGAAATCACTGTCAACAGCTTCATAATTTCATTCATTTTATTGCCAACCGAAGACAAATAAACATCCATCAAACCCGAAGACAATTCGCGGTAAGTTTCCACCATATCCATCACCTGCACGGTGTGATCGTAACAGTCGCGCAGGTAAATTCGCACCTCGGGACTAATCAAATGGCTGCTATCTCGAATTAGCACATTAATTGCATCTCGTTGCGGCCAAATTGCGCGGCGCAGCGTCAGCAAGTCTCTGCGGATTTTATAGATTTTTTCGAGGGTTTTGCGAGTCGGCCTCGCCACCACTTCATCCTCTAGTTCTTCTATACGTTCTCCGTACACTTCTAATACTGGGAAGAATCCATCTATAATCGAATCTAACAGAGTATAAGCCAGATAATCTGCTCCGTGTTGGCGGATAATTCCTTTTCCTTTACGAATGCGATCGCGCACGGGGTCAAAACAATCATAATCCGGTTCTTCTTGAACAGTTAATAGGTAATGTTTTCCCAAAATAAAACTCACTTGTTCTTTATGAAAATCCTCAGATTTTGGGTGTAACATCACCATCCAAGCAATAATTAAAAGGTGATCTTCATAGTCTACAACTTTCGGTCGCTGGGGAACATTAACTACATCTTCTTGAGCTATTAGATGCAAATTAAACACTTCACCCATTTGCTGCCAAGTTTCTTTATTTCCCAATCCCAACAACTCGACCCAAGACACAGATTCTGTATCTAAATAGGCAGCAGCGTCTTGAGGATTTGCCAAGTGTGAGCGAGTAGCTGTTGCCTTGCAATAGTCAATTAATACAATTTCTGGAGGCGGCGCATCGGCTTCTAAGTGGAGACTTCCCGGCGGCGCGCCCTGATCGTCATAAAAATAGTCAACGTAGGAATCATCATCATCATCTTTAATGGGCTTTGCAACTGCACTAGAAGTATGTATGCTTTTGTATACCATGCTAATATTCCTGACTTTTAGAACCTTTAATTAGATTATCATTTTTCTTGTGCAACTACCAATTACTTCTGCCGAATTGGAATCTCGATCGCGAATTCAGTTCCCTCTCCAGGCGCGGAAATGCACCGCAGCGTGCCCCCGTGTCTTTCCACCACAATCTGATAGGAGATAGACAGTCCCAAACCCGTACCTTTGCCTACTGGTTTAGTAGTAAAAAATGGGTCAAATATTCTATTTTTAACAGACTCTGCCATTCCATAAGCGTTATCTGAAATTGCGATTACCACCCGATTGTTCTCCAAAACCTCCGTCCGAATCCGAATCGCAGGTGCGTTGCAAATGAAGGGTAAACCAGGAAAATCTTGCCGTTCTGCATCCGTTGCACTCGCCATTTCAAACTTCCTATTCCTGACATCTGCTAAAGCATCAATAGCATTATTTAAAATATTCATAAATACTTGATTTAACTGTCCAACGTAGCACTGTACTGGTGGCAGTTTGCCATATTCTTTAACTATTTCAATAGTACGATTTCTGCCACTTTCTTTAAGTCTATGTTGCAAAATTAACACAGCACTATCAATTCCTTCGTGAATATCAACACCTTTAATATCTGATTCTTCCAGGCGGGAAAAGTTGCGTAAAGACAGAACAATTTCCCGAATCCGATCTGCTCCGATTTGAATGGAATGCAGCAGGTGCGGGAAGTCGTCTTTCATAAATTCCACTTCTATTTCCTCAGCAAACTCCGAGATTACAGAAACAGGTTCCGGGTAATGTTCTTGGTACAAGCTGCACAGTTTTAGCAATTTTTCGGCATACTCGGTAGCGTAAGTGATATTGCCGTAAATAAAACTGACAGGATTATTAATTTCGTGAGCAATTCCCGCCACTAGCTGTCCTAAACCAGACATTTTTTCCGCTTGAATGAGTTGAGTTTGAGTTCTTCCTAATTGTTTCAATGTTTGTTCTAACTGGCGATTTTTATCTTTTAATTGAGATTCGGCTTGTTTTCGCAGAGTTATGTTGCGAGCTAGAATGATAATTTGATCCGAATTAAAAGGCAACAGTCTGGCTTCATAAGTGTGTTCTCCTTCCGGCATGGAAAGCGAATATTCTATGTCCCTCGAATTTCTGTGTTCGGAAATTTCAAAGATTGCTTGAGCAAATTGGCTGGCGACATTTTGAGGCAATATGTCTGTCATTCGTTGACCCATAAAATGTTCGGGAGGTAGGTATAAATCCGCGGACGAACTTCCTGACAAATAATCCACGATTATACCGTCAGCATTTAGCCGGAAATACAAATCAGGCAAAGTGCGAAAAACGGCTTCTAACTCTAAAGTTTTTTGGCGCAATGCTTCCTCGGCGTAGTAGCGATCGCTAATATCAAAAATCACTCCGTCCAAACAGCAAACGCTCCCATCTTCAGCGAATACAGGAGAACCTTTATCCCACACCCATTTAATCGTGCCGTCTGCTGCTTGTAAGCGATATTCCAAGCTATAACACTGTTTATTTTCTATTTCTTGCTGGATAGTTTCTTTAACTCTTGCCAAATCTTCCGGGTAAATAATGCTAGCAAAAGTTCGCCCTACCCTGTCGGAAGGCGAGAGAAAATCCGCAGCAGGATAGCCCGCTAGCAAGTAAACAGCATCGCTAATAAAAGTTGCCAAAAAATCGCACTCCCAGCGATAAACTATTCCCGGAATATTAGCTACCAAAGACCGAAATCTTGCCTCACTTCGGCGCAAAGCTTCCTGAGCTTGATGGCGTTCAGTAATATCCTGAGCGAAAGCCAGCACTGCGAATACGTTGCCTTCAGCGTCACGTAGAGGGACTTTGTGGGTATCAAAAATATGTACTGAACCATCCGCAATAGTTGCCGGATCGTAGGGATTGTGGAGAGTTTGCCCTGCCAGTACCGCGGAGTCGTCTGTGCGGAACCCTCGGATATTTTGTGCGGAATTTCCAAATACTAATTCTTCGGAAAATCCTAATTCTAAATCATCTTTTCCAAGCGTATCTGTGAGAGTTTTGCCAATAGCTTGAAGAAAACTATTGTTAGCCAAAATGAAGCGAAAATTTTTATCTTTTGCAAAAATCCAGTTGCTATTTTCATCGATTACACTCCGCAGTAATTGTTCGGAGCGTTCGGTTTGTTGCAAAGCTACCTTGAGTTCTAATTCTAGGCACTTGCGAGCTGTAATATTTTCAAAAGCAACGCCGACGCAGTTGTTAGGTAATGGAAAAGCTTTAATAGAAAAAGCGCGATTTATTCGGCCGGATTCATCGCAGTCAATATCTTCAAGTTCTATGGCTTTTTGGTGGAGAATTACCGAAGCAAATGCTTGGGGAATGTTTTTTGATCGCAAATGAGGAAAAATTTCGTCGATTGTCATTCCCAAAACATCTGCCATTTCTAATCCGGTAAACAGGGTAGCAGCGGGATTCGAGGCGATCGCCCTGAGGGTGCTGTCATCGTCTATATTTTCTAAATGGTAGACGTACAAACCAATTTGCATATTCTCGACAATTTGGTCGTAGAGGCGCACGCTTTCGTCTACCTGCCTGCGTTCGGTAATATCTTCAGTAATCCCCAAAACATACTG
The DNA here is from genome assembly GCF_036702135.1 of Microcoleus sp. LAD1_D3. Classification (NCBI taxonomy): domain Bacteria; kingdom Bacillati; phylum Cyanobacteriota; class Cyanophyceae; order Oscillatoriales; family Microcoleaceae; genus Microcoleus; species Microcoleus sp. LAD1_D3. Next base: position 61,488 of record NZ_JAUBSB010000023.1, read on the forward strand.
AGGACGGCCTGCGGCGTCGAGAATTGGCACTTTGCGGGTGTGCAGTATTCTCATACCTTTGTGGCGAGTTTGGATCGGCTCTTCGGCTATGTCTTTAACAGTAGATTGGTTATGATCGCCGGTCAATATTTCCCTGTCTTGAGCAGTGAAAACATCTGCTTGTTCTTTGGGGTAAATATCATAGTCATTTTTGCCGATCGCCTCTTGAGAAGTAACACCTGCGATCGTTTCTCCGGCTTTATTCCACAGCACAAATTTTAGCGAAGAAGCATCTTTAGCGAAAACTCCCACCGGCAGATTTTCTACTACGGAATTGAGGAAGCCTCTAGCTGATTTTAATTCAGCTTCTGCACGCTTGCGTTCGATGCCTAAAGCGATGACATCGGCAACGGATGCTAAAGTTTCCTGAAAGGGTGCTGTCAGGGGCTGGCGGCTGATAATTACCATGACTCCCACCAGCCGTTCTTCGACTATCAAAGGGTAGCCAGCGAAGGTAAAAATTTGCTTAGGTATTGGGCAATTTGTCGGCTTTTGACTGGTATTGATAATTGCTACTTCGGAACTGTGTGGCGGTGTGGCTTTCGTGGATTCTTCCTCTGGTAGTCCAAAAAAATTATTCAGTTCAAATCCGCAGTCAAATTCCGGTTTTTGCTGTTTGGCGATCGAGTTAACCTTACTTTTAATAAAGTTCGCCCGATCGTCTGTGCGACTGTATATTTCCGATGCTGCTTGCAATTCCCAAACATTATGTTGAGAGTTAAAAGTCCAAATTTCAGCAGAGGCGACATCGAGATTCCGCACCATTGCCTCGCAGCAGGGAAGCAGGATATCTTGAGGGTGTTTGGTTAGGGCAATACCAACATCGGCTACCATTGCTGTGAGGCGAGAAGCTTGGGCTTTTTCTGCTTCCAACCGTTTGCGATCGGTGATATCTTCCACCAAAGAAAGCACGGTAAAAGTATCGCCACTGCGAATAATCGAGTTGAACCAGCGACACCAAATCACCTGTCCGCTTTTAGTATAGTTGCGGTTGATTGAAGTATTGCCGTTGCCGGTGGCTAGTTCGAGTTCGATCGCGCTTACAGCCTCTCTATCTTCCTCGCAAACCAAAGCCAAATCGCCGAACTGCTTGCCCATCATATCATCGGATGTCCAGCCAAAGATTTCTTCGGCGCGTTTCGACCACTGAATGATCCGAAAATCTTCATCCCAGCCTACCATTGCCAGGGGGCTGTTAGCTGCATTCAACCACAGTAAATGGTTCGATCGGCGTAACTGTTGAGTTTTCTGCTGCTGCCAGCGGTAGTGCCTGGTGATATCTCTACCCACGCCCAAAACCCGCATCTGGTTGCTAGAGGCATCCACCGCTGGCGTATAAGCAGTTTCGTAAATTTTAATCCCGCCGTCTGCCGCCGTCACCTCATGAATTGCCAGCCGTTTTTCCCCGGTTATAAATACTTGTTGCAGGCAAGAATCAATCTGCGAGATTATATTTTTTACGGCAGGATTATTAGGATATAATTTCAATAATTCCTGATTAGTTTTGTTAAGTATTTCAGCAGGCTCCAATCCCATCCAAGCCGCAGCAATAGGATTGATCGATAAATAATTTTGCTGTCGATCGCACTCTAGGAAAGCATCAACAGAGTTAGAGAAAAAAGACTGAAACGAGTTGATAACTTCCTGCATGGGTATTTTTTCATGAGACAAGCTTAGTATTATGGAAACCTCGTGTGTTTAGATTCATATGTTGCACTATTTTCAATAAGCTTTTATGGGCGGGCAGGATGCCCAACCCACAAGAAATTAACTCTTTGTGGAACAGGCTTTCCGGCCTGTTCTTGAGAATGGTGCAAGATGTGAGTAGACCGATCGAGGAAACACTCATCAGGCAGTTTTCACCGCCTTGAATATTGATTATTGCTACAGGGGGCTACTTCGACACTTGGGACTTTTATGATCTACTTTCAACGGCATAATTACCGTTTTAAATATTTCACGCGCGATCGCATAGCAGCTTGAGCTACACCCATATTTTTGATAACCTAATCAGTTAAGACGATAGCTTGTCAACTATGTCTTTTGATTAGGGCATGAAACCCCATCTGTTCAAAGGGGTGTGCGGACTTGCAAGTTAAGCTCTAAAATTTTCCTAAAGTTAGTTTAACCCACTCCAATTTTTTTGCACACTTTACGGCTGCGTTTTCCGGTGCAATTTTTGGCGCTGTTCCCTATAATACAAAAATTTTAAAGGAAGAGTATTTTGGGGAATAGAGCTTAATTACAGCAGATGCTCTTTTTTAAACCAGACACAGCGGATACAAAAGCGAAATCGAGAGACGGGGAGACGGGGAGGTGGGCAGAGAGAGAGAGGTTAATCCACAACATTCGAGAAAAATGCTTAATAAGTGCCGGAAAGCTTACCGATTCCCAATTCCTAATTCCTAATTCCTAATTTGTTACTCTGAAAGCGGTTTGGCAGTACGCCCCGCAAAGAACGCAACCCGTGCAAAGCCATGTAACATAAAGATTGCGATATTTTTCTATGTAATATGGAACTATTAGATACCTTGATTGTGGGTGCGGGTATTAGCGGTTTGAGTTTGGCGCACGCACTTCACAAGGAAGCAACAACCCCATCCTCGCTGAAGATTTTAGTCGCTGAGAGTCAGGGACGTGTGGGCGGGAACATCACCACTGTGACAGGGGAAGGGTTTCTCTGGGAGGAGGGCCCGAATAGTTTTTCGCCGACGCCGGAATTGATGAAGTTGGCTGTGGATGTGGGATTGAAGCAGGAGTTGATTTTTGCCGATCGCAAATTGCCTCGTTTTGTGTATTGGCAAAATAAGCTGCAACCGGTGCCGATGAGTCCACCGGCGATGATTCAGTCTCAGTTGCTGAGTTTTCCAGGGAAACTGCGGGCGTTGTTCGGGGCTTTGGGGTTTGTGGCGCCGGCAATCGGTGCTCGACTTTCGCAGCAGGGTGACGAGGAAACTGTCTCTCAATTTTTCCGCCGTCATCTGGGCACGGAAGTGATGCAGCGGTTGGTGGAACCTTTTGTTTCTGGGGTTTATGCGGGAGATCCGCAACAACTTAGCGCGGCGGCGGCTTTTGGGCGGGTAACAAAGATGGCGGATGTGGGTGGCGGGCTGGTGGCGGGGGCGCTGCTTTCTGCTAGGAAAAGACCGAAGAAAATGCCCGTAGACCCGAATGTTCCTAAAACTAGGCCGGGGGAGTTGGGTTCATTCAAACAGGGGTTGAAGGCTCTGCCAGAGGCGATCGCTGCTCAATTGGGCGATCGAGTGAAACTCAACTGGCATCTGACTCGCCTCCAGCGTACAGAACGCGAAACTTATATTGCTGTATTCTCGACGCCCGACGGACAGCAGGAAGTTGAGGCGCGTACCGTGGTTTTGACAACGCCGGCTTACGTTACAGCCGATTTGTTGCAGCCTCTGCAACCGGAAGTTAGCAGTGCTTTACAAGCTTTTACTTATCCTACGGTTGCCTGCGTTGTATTAGCATATCCGCAGTCGGATGTCAAGGGTAAATTAGTAGGTTTTGGAAATTTAATTCCGAGAGGGCAGGGAATTCGCACTCTGGGGACGATTTGGACATCAAGTTTATTTGCCGATCGCACCCCTGCGGGCTGGCAAACTCTCAGCAGTTACATCGGCGGGGCTACTGATTCGGAAATTGGCAATCTCGACTCCGAAGAAATCGTTCGGGAGGTACACCGAGATTTGTCTCGGATTTTGCTGAAGCCTTCGGCGGCGCAGCCGAAAGTTTTGGCGGTGAATGTGTGGAAGCGGGCGATTCCTCAGTACAATTTGGGGCATTTCGATCGCCTGCAACAAATCGATGAGGGCTTAAAATCTTTGCCTGGGGTGTATTTGTGCAGCAACTACGTTGGCGGAGTGGCGTTGGGAGATTGCGTGCGAAGGGGTTTTGAGCGTGCACGAGAAGTGGGCGAGTATTTGCAGAACAAAAAATCAGATACTCGATCGATCTGAATTATTGTGTGGGGAGGGCGGGTTTAAAAATATCGAGTATGTTAATCCGAGATATTGGTGAACCCGCCCCTATAGCCGAATGGCGAATGCTACTAGGTTGTTGGCTCAAACTTGTAACCCACCCCCCGGACGGTTTGAATCATCGGCATTTGATTGGGATCTAGTTCAATTTTGCGGCGAATTTGACCGATATGGACATCCACCACGCGATCGGCTCCTACATACTCGTAGTCCCACACTTCATGCAGCAATTCCGATCGCCTCCACACGCGACCGGGTTTGCTCGCCAAACAGTACAACAGGTCGAATTCTAAAGCAGTCAAAGCAACTATCTGACTGCCGAGAATTACCTCGCGGCGAACCGGATCTATTAGTAGATCTCCAAAGTTAAGACTTTTTTGTTCGGCGGGAGTAACAATGCGCTTGCGCTTCAAAATTGCTGCAACGCGAGCTCCAATCTCTACAAGACTAAAAGGTTTAGTAATGTAGTCGTCAGCACCTTCGGCAAACCCTTTCATTTTGTCAGCTTCATCGGTTCGGCTGGTCAGCATCAACACAAACACGCCCGTGCGTCTTTGCATTTCTTGACACAGTTTGTAGCCAGTTGTATCAGGTAAATTTACATCTAGAACTACTAAGTCAGGATTGAGTTGCTCAAATAATTCCAGACCAGTCTGACCGTCCTCGCCAGACTCTACTTGATAACCTTGCTGGCTCAAAAAACGGTGAATTAAATTTCGGATTGCCGGGTCGTCATCAACCACAAGAATTTTTACAGGGGCCATGACCACAAGTTTGCTTGAAGAATTAGGCAAGAATATTCAGCCATAATAATAGAAAACTGGATACAAATCTCGAAAAAATTGAGCTTTTAATAGTTATAGCCATATTTATAACCTACGCAAGATTTCAGGCAATAAATCTCCAGGAACTTTGGATAAGGCTAAATTTTGGCCTGGCAGCCCACATTCACTATAGAAAGCTCTAATCGTTTTGACAATATAGCTCAATGCTGTTTGCCTGGAATCAGCAGCTTGGGAGTTTGCCGGGGCTTGCAGGTTGAGTTTATCCCCATATGTTAACCCTTTGTCATTGAGATGTTGTCCCCATTCGGCGCACACTTGCAACTGGTGGTGTAGTGCGGCTTCTAGATGGCTTGTCTGTGCGGCTTTGTTGAGGGCGAAATCTGGATCTGTGGCTAGTTGATAGTGGGCTAGTCCGAGATTGTTGCGGGCGGCCAAGCCGTCAAAGGTGAGTTGGGTTCGATCGAGCTTTCCGGCGATATCCAGGGCGGCTTCGTAGGCGGTAATCGCCTGCTGTAATGATTCCGTCCGCGCCTGTTTCTGCTGAAACTGGTTCGCCAAATGCCAATAAGCGGTACCGAGATTGTTGTAGGTGGCGGCTGCTGCTGCGGGTACTAATTCTCTGGTGCGGTATTTCAATGCTTCGCGGTAGGCGGAAATCGCCCTGACTAGCAGGGGTTCTGAGGGTTCGTGCTGGGCGAGGTTCCAGCAGGCGGTACCGAGGTTGTTTTGCACTCCGGCATAGTTGAGGGGTTCTCGTTCGGGACTGTAGCAGGAGAGGGCTTGGGTGTAAGCTGCGATCGCGCTTTTGAGATATACGATCGGCTCACCATCTTGGGCTAAATTCCAGTATGCTGTCGCCAAATTATTCTGAGCAGCAGCGTACTGCTGGGGCTCCACGGCGGGGTCTAGATCCAGCAGCGCTTGTTGGTAAGCTGCAACTGCGTGCTGCAAGTTCTCTGTCTTGTCTCGATAGCGAGCTAAATCTGCCGAGGCGATTCCCAAATTTTTGTTTAATCTAACGCGGGTTTGGGGTACGGTTTCGGCATCTGTTCGGTTCAAACCTTCAAGGTAGAGGGCGATGCTGCGTTCAAGGCTGGATACCGGATCTGAGGCGTTATGCTGCGTGCGATCGCGCGACAGCATCCAATAGAGAGTGCCGAGATCGTTGAGCAGATCGGAAATTGGCGGTAGGCTGTGGGACTCCTGGGCGTACTGAGTTAAATTTTGTGTCAATTGGGCAATCAGCCGCGCGCATTCCTCAGTTAGTGGTTGATTTTGCTGCGAGTTGGTGTCGAGTTCGAGATACGCAATCACTTGTTCGATCGCGCCAATGGCGATTGTCAGGTTCTGCTGTGAAGCGTCTCCGCCCAGGATGCGATCGCGGTAGTAATTCCCCAAACCGTGATAAGCCAAAGCCAATGCTTCGGAACAACACTGATGTTCTTGCAGCAGTTCGATGTATTGCAGGGTTTGCAGCGGCAGAAAATTCTCCTCTGATGCGGCATTATTTTCGGCTTCCAAATCCTCAGAAGCCGCTGCTAGCACCAAATCTGCCAGTTGGACGGATTTAGAATCTGGCGCTGCGGACGGGGGATGGGAAATTGGGGATTGTTCGTCATCTGCCAATGGGACGGATTTAGAATCCGACGCTGGGGATGGGGGATAGGAAATTGGGAATTGTTCGTCGGGAATTGGGGATTGTCCAGATAAAGAAGATATTAAAAGTTTGTGGCCAAAGTCTCCGCTGTCCCGCAGGTTTCGCAAGTCTCCTGAGTTTCCGAAGTCCTCAAAGTGCCCAAAGTCTTCCTTAGCTGGAGTTGGTTCACCTTCAAACTCAAATACTCCGGTTCGCCAGTGCCAAAATTCTGGGGCCGATTGCTCGATCGAACTTAGCCAGGGCCGGGACACCCACAGCAACAGAGTAGACTCGCACATTTGCAGGTTTGCTTCGATGTCTCTCAAATAGCTCAGGAACGACCACTGCACGGCTGCTGACTGCCTGGTCAGGTGTTCTGCCCCAAGAATTTGAAATCCCGGCAAAGGGCTGTAGCTGCCCCTGTTTTGGGGCGGTGGGTGTTGGGTCAGCCACGCGGCGATCGATCCCCAAGGATTTGGATCGCTCAAGTCGAGTTCCAAACTGACAAATCGGGGGTAGTAGATCGGGGAGCGAGGATCGGAGCCTGGGATCTCTGCAGCTAATTCTGCGTGCAAGCGGGCTGCCAGACAGTCCCGCAGGCACAAGTCGTCGCAGGCGGCAATAAAAATTTGACGGCGTAAATTGAGGTCGATCGCCTGTTTCAAGCGTTGGTAGATCAGCTTGTTCGAGCTAGAAACTTTTTGGGAAGGAATAGACATCAGGATCAGCCGATTTTAGATTTTAGATTTTAGGTTTTAGGTTTTAGATTTTGGATTGTAGATTTTAGATTGTAGAGTTGAGAGTTGAAATCTCGATCGCTCATAACTCGCAACTCAGCCCCGAAGGCAGTCAATCGCACCGGTGATGACTAAAGGATTGTAGATTTTCAATTGGCAATTTTATGTGGGTGACGAACCCATGTGATTAAGTGCAACTCAAGTCGCTGAACCCGACAGCCGAGAGGAAAACACCAAATTTCTGCTGGTCTTATTTAGCTTTCCAGCTCGCTCGGCACGCTTCAGGACTGTCGCAACTACCTGCTTTGTATTGAAACACAAAAACCATGTTTCCATTGGTTGGAAAACATGGTTTGCTGAAGGATTATTTAAAATTGCGATTTGAAGCAGCTTTGAGTCTCAGCCCAGCTTTTAGACGGAGGCAGCCACGTACACCAAACCGGCGACTAACATGGCTGCTGCAATACCCATGATGATGTAGTTGCGTTGCTGATTTTTGTTGGGAGGTACGGCTTCATACACCTTCGGCTCTTTAGCAAAGTTGTTCAGGCGTCCATCGTCATCTTTGATGTAAGGCATCAGTCACAATCCTTAATATTTTTGATGTTTACAACTCTACCAAAAAAGCGCCCAGGAAAATTCAGGAATTTATTTTGAGGTGACAGTACCTGTTTCGGGGGAAGAGGCGATCGCGTAATCTTTGATCGGCATTCTCCCTGCTAAGTACGCCATCCGCCCCGCTTCTGCTGCCATTCCCATTGCTTTTGCCATTGCCGGGGAATTTTGGGCATTGGCGATCGCGGAATTAATCAACAGTGCATCGGCTCCCATTTCCATTGCTCGCGCCGCTTCGCTGGGCGTTCCGATCCCCGCATCGACTACCACAGGAACATTTACCGTGTCAATAATTATTTGAATGTTGGCCGCATTGTTGATCCCTTGCCCTGAACCGATGGGCGAACCTAAAGGCATGACTGTCACACAACCGACTTCTTCTAGGCGTTTTGCCAGCAAGGGATCGGCATTGATGTAGGGCAAAACCGCAAAACCTTCTTTGACTAATTGTTCTGCAGCTTCCAAAGTGCCGATCGGATCTGGTAGCAAATATTTAGCATCGGGAATCACTTCTAACTTGACAAAATTATTGTCTTCTTGCCCTAAAAGTTTCGCCATTTCCCGCCCTAAACGAGCTACTCTAATTGCCTCATCCGCAGTTTGACAACCGGCAGTATTTGGCAGCATCCAAATTTTAGTCCAATCAAGAGCCTCTGCCAATCCTTCATGGCCGGGAGCATTTGTTTGCACTCGCCGCACAGCTACAGTCACAATTTCGCACCTGCTAGCGTTGACACTTTGCTGCATTTCTGCGATGCTGCGATATTTTCCCGTCCCCGTCATCAAACGAGAATGAAAAGTTTTGCCGGCAATAACCAGAGGTTGATCGGAGATAGTGAGGGGTGGCGCTATGTGTCCGTGTTTTGGGTCTCCAAAAATAGCATATTCTAGCCCCTTTTCCCATTCTTCTCTGCCTCCGAGCATATTTTCTAGCAGCCAACCTTCTTTATTGGTTAGTTCGTCTCGAGTTACTGCGTAGAGGATCTCTCCAACAATAATCAATCTTGCATCCCGCGGCATATTATTTTTTATACCGCTATTTACGATTTCTTCAAATTCTTGAAAAACGCTGCCCATTTTCCCATTCCTCTCTAGTAATTTTTAGAACAGATTGGTTGTTGAAAACCAAAATGATAGTTTGTATGAGATGCTTAACATCCCAATATATGGCTTGCCTGATGCCTTCGTCTATCTCTCGAATGTCGTAAATTTCTATATTTACGTGAAAAATGACTGTATTTGCACTTTGATTTTTGGCTTTTCCAAACCCTTCTTGTACTCTATTTTTTAAATTACTCGACTCTTTTGTTAATTCCTTAAATTCGCAAATTTGACCGTCAATCTCAGCATCTGGAGTTTTAGTTCCAGACGGTGCTTGCTCGCTCAAAAGTCTAACTCTCTTTCCCATTTTAGCCAAAACTTCAGCGACAAAACTTTCGGAATTATTAAGATTATGGTCTTGGTGGACGAGCACAAATCCGCCAGCTATCTCATCTAAATAATAGCGCCGATATTCTGGTTCTGCATTTTCGTAGATGGCTCTGCTTGTCTCGATATATTCTGAATTCACCGTTAATATACTCTCAATGGACTCGAATCGGGTAGAGTTAAATCTATGAAAGCAACTGTTGAGCAACTGGCTAAAATTGGAATATTTGCCAGCTTAAACCGAACTGAATTAGAGCGATTGCAAGAACATACAGCAATGCGGACTTACCGACAGGGAGAAGTTGTGATGTATGAGGGCGATCGCATCCCCGAAAAATTATACACTCTTTTGAGCGGTTCTCTGCGAGTGGCAAAAACAGCGGCGGCGGGCAAAGAAACAATTCTCCGCACTTTATTTCAGGGAGATATTTTTGCCGCACCTGCTTTGCTAGGCAACGGCATTGCCCCCGCAACGGTGACGGCAGAAACTGATGTGGAAGTTCTTACCACAGAACGGGAAGTTTTGCTAGCAGCAATTCGGGAAAATCCCGAAATTGCTTTGCGAATATTGGCGGTTTTTAATCAGCGGTTGCAGCAACTGCACGAGACTGTGCACGGGTTGGTGTCGGAAAGGGCGATCGTGCGGCTGGCCCGATTTATTCATTACTTTGGCGTCGAGCAAGGTACGAAGATTGCGGATAATAGTGTATGTTTAGAAAAACGTTTTCCCTACTATCAAATTGCTCGCAGTATTGGCATTACCTACGAAGAATGCGTGCGGTTGTTTAAGAAACTCAAGCCGTTTGTATCCTACAGTCGAGGCGGTAAAATTACTGTATTGGATTGGAAAAAATTGGAGGATGTCGCCTCTGGGGAAGAAATAGATTAAATGTTAAAATCCCAATGGTAGGGGCGGCTTTCACAAACAATATTTGACTGCAACTCACTATCTATATAAACCCGCCCCCCACAACCTGTGAATCGGGGCGGGTTTATCAGATTATTGATTGATTTTCGGCAATTATGGTTGGTAAAACCCGCTCCTACAGAATAATGATGGCATTAATGAGGCTCAGAAAGTGTCAAGATAAATGCCAAATTTTGTTCAGCTTTCAAAGCGTGGAGGGCGCGGGCGGGCAGAAAAACAAACACCCCCGGTTCCAAGACAATATCTTTGCCTTCTAGAGTCAAAACCCCCTTTCCTTCGATGACATTAACTGTGGCATTGCGCGGCGAAGAGTGTTCGGAAACCTCGCTACCAGCAGCCAGACAAAGTAAATTGTACTGACAATTATTGTCTTTGATTAAAACTTTGCTCGACACTCCGGCGGCAGGATATTCAATTGCTTCTCGGATTTGGATAGCTGAAGATTGTAGCGGTAAAAGAGTAGCAGTCATAAATTTTGACTCCGTTAAGATTGTTTTTTGGCAGAGATAACGATGTAGCCTAGATCCTGTTGGTAATGCTGGAAAACTCGACGCATTGCTAAGATCCGATCGCGAATTTGCGATCGACTTAAAATATTCCACACAATCCGCACAGTACCCACAAACCCTTCATCTTTAACCATTCGCGGCAAGTTGAGGAGTCCCATCGCCCCGGTTTGACACTTTTCTACTTGCAAACCCGCGTTTTGGCAAACAGCAATCCAGCCAGACTCAGACAAAGGCGTTGAATTGACGCGAATCACTTCTGATAAAGCTTTGTGAATTTCAGCTTCTCGGTTTTTAACTAAAAGTTCGTGAGAGAGAAACTTGCCGCCTGGTTTTAAACGATCACAAATTCCCGATACAATTTTAGCTTTCCCTGACGGCGACTGCATGGTCAGGATAGCTTCAGCCAACACCCAATCAAACTGTTGGGAAATCCGATCCAAGTGAAAAATATCTCCTTCCACAATTTCTACTCGATCGCTCAAACCGGCTGCTGCAACATTAGCACGAGCGCGGGCCACGCTCTCGGGATTTTTCTCAACTCCCACTACTTTTACCCCAAAACGTTCAACAAGGGCGATCGAACTATATCCAAAACTAGCAGCCAACTCCAAAACAGTCTCGCCCGGTTGAAAATCCGCCCATTCAAATAACTGTTCCGTAGCAAGTTTCCCCCCCGGCCTCAGCATTTTCTTGCCAGCCGCAGCCAGAACTTCATGTCCGGGTGCAGTCTTAAAATTGAGAGCAGTATTGGTCATTAAATTGACCTCCTATTTAACCTTACTCTCAGTGTGCCAAATTTTCCCAAATCTTTCTATGATCTAGCTCATATTCAAATTCTCGTAGGCTGACGAACCCTACAATATCAGGAATTATACCATGTCCGCCCCTGAACAATTCGGACTTTTTTTGATTGCCAACACGGAATCTAACAAGGAACGAGAAATTTGATGGTTTTAGGACTTACGCAAAATTTCCACATCAGCGGGACAATCACGGGGGAGTATCCCTACAAACATCCTATTAAGAAACAATTGTCTCATTCCGCTCTTTAAAACATTGCCGCAACACAGAAACAGGCAGCTCATTCAATTGACCCGATCGCACAAATTCAGCATAAGTATCAGCCTCTATTGCCTGCAAATCCCCTTCGAGTTTGTCGATAGTCATCTGCCGCAGTTCAGGAGAGCGATCGTACATTTGATTGATTTCTGTTTGCAGCAAGTTTAATTTTTCTTGAAGCTGACTCACGAGATGATTGGAAAACTCAGGCTCGATTTTACGATCGCCCGATACTTCAGATAGATGCTTGAGAACCCGATTGAGAGCAACACGTTGGGCGATCGCCTCCAGATACTGCTGGCGGAACTCCTGGTTGTTCAACAACCCCAGTTTTTCCAGCAGCGCCTTGGTGGTTAAACCTTGTACTAGCAGGGTAAATAAAACTACGCCAAACACGATCGCAATAATTTTTTGCCGCTCTGGGAAAACCTCCGGCACGCTCAAAGCTAAAGCAATCGATACAGAACCCCGCAATCCTCCCCACCAAATCACAGTTCTATCGGCTAATGAAATTTCAGATTTTGCAAACCTATTGCTCAACCATCCTAAACCAAAAATAGCGATCGCTCGCGTCACAAACATCGCCACCACAGTTATGCCAATCACTCCTAAATTCGCTTGCAAACCAGCAAAACTAATCCGATCGCCAATCAGCAGGAACATGATCGAATTTACAAAAAACGCCAAAAAATCCCAAAATTGTGTTACCGCGAGTCTGGTACTGGGTTGCATACCTATCTGAGAGCCGAAATTGCCAAATATCAAGCCCATCACCACCACACCAATCACCCCAGAACCACCCAATTCCTCAACAATTATATAAGTGCCATAGGCTGAAACTAAGGTTAACGATTGCTCCACCAAAGGTAAATCAAACCGTTGGGTTAGATAGGAGATACCAAAACCGATCGCACTCCCGACAGCAATCCCAATTCCCACAAAAGCTAAGAAACGCCCCACCAGAAATGGGATGCCAACTTCATCCGTCCCTAAAGAGAATCCCACCAAAAAACTAAAGGCAACAACAGCAATGCCATCATTAAATAAACTCTCTCCCTCCACCAGCAAAGCTAGGCGTTTTTCAACTCCTAATTCCCGGAACAATGCAATAACTGAAACAGGATCTGTAGCAGATATACTAGCTCCTACCAACAGGGCGACTCCTAAAGAAACTCCAGCTATTTGGTTGAGAGCAAAAGCCACGCCAGCAACCGAAATAACAACACCCAAAACCGCATAAAGAGCGATCGGCACTAAATCCCGCTTGAGTTTAGACCATTCCAGATTCCAAGCAGCTTCAAACAAAAGAGGCGGCAAAAAAATCAACAGAATCAGTTCGGGCGAGAGCGACACCAATCGCACATCTATAAAAGCCAAACCCAACCCGACAATTACTAAAAGCAGCGTGTAGGGAATTTGGCGCAACCAGCCCCATAGTTGCGGCAGTATCGCCACACTTAAGGAAACTAATAGGACTAAGAGAAATTGCTTCAGATTGCCCTCGATAGTCGCTTCGTGAATTAGAGTTTCTGGGGTCATACAATTAGGGAGAAAATAGTTAACGCTTCGGTTTCGAGCGGGACTTATTCAGGGTCGCTCCCCGCACTTCTTCAACTTGACTGACTTGAAAAATTAGGGTAAATTTTTGGCCCATTTCTTTTTCGACAAATGCTTCTAAAAGCTGCACCTGTTTGGGTGTCAAAGCTTCGCTGCTGCGAACAATCAGACGAACCTCCGGCGGTTTTGCCAACCAGTTAGTATCAGTTTTAATCAGTTCCACCCGTTGAAAAGTGATAGTTCGGTTAAGCAACGCCCGCTTCAGACTGGCTTCGAGTTGCGCTTGCTCGATCAATTCCGCAAAACTCACCCCCAGAGGAATCACAAGTATAGCCGTCAATGCTAGCGCCCAAAAGAGGGCTTTACCAGCGCGATGCAGGGGCGTGTAGCCGGCCATTAAAGAGGTTAGCATACAGGAGAGAGTAATCCCCAGCAAATTAGTAAGATACAGGAGGCTTGCTCCCAAACTGAGCGACCAATTAGCTTGAGATAAGCCTAAACCTATAACACAAATTGGCGGCATGAGAGCCACGGCGATCGCAGTTCCCGCCAGAGTAGCAGAAACTTTGGGCTGAACTTTCGCATAGCCGCTGATTCCCCCAGCGGCGATCGCAATTCCTAAGTCTAGTAATGTAGGTTTAGAACGAGCTAGAACTTCGCTCCCAAAGTTGGGAAGTTGTATCAAAGCGCCCAAAAAACAAGCTAGAAAAATTGCTAGCACCGTCCCGACTGCTAATGAAATTAAACCTTTGCGGAAGAGGATAACGTTACCTTCTACCGCTCCAAATGCTAACCCTCGGATTGGCAACATCAGAGGCGCAATGATCATAGCACCGATAATGACGGCCGCACTGTTGGCAAGCAGTCCAAAGGTAGCGATTATACAGGAGCCGAGAATTAAGACAAGATAGTCAATATCTAGGGTTGATTCTTCCAACAAATCAACTCGTATTTGCTTTAGATGCTCTCGAGGAATCCTGCTCCTGGTGAAATATTTAAGACGGTCTCGAAGATGGTTGAGCAAAATAATCTCCTTAAGTCTGGGGCTTGTATCCGTATGCAGATGCGGTCAGTCGATTTTAGATTTTAGATTTTAGATTTTAGATTGTAAATTTACTCGACTGATTTTAGATTTTAGATTGACTCCACTGATCAATGTGGGAGCTTGAACAAAAATCTAAAATTTGGGGCTGCTTACGACAAGAGTCGGGGGCTTGTAGCCGTATGCAGGTGCGAGCAAAAGAATCAAAATCCCAGCCAGCAAGTTTTAGAAGATGTCCCGGAACCCGAAAGCAATTGCAGCGCCACTAATACCCAGCAGTTGAATCAAATCCCCTCTCTTGAATGACGGAATGGCGATGAATAACGCGATCGGCAATAATTGATTTATAATCAAGATATATACTCCACCCCAATAATACCGAATCATGCTCGCAGAAGCAAACGCGACACTTTGGCCTAGTCTAATTACTGTTTCAGCATTAATTCTCTACTTCGTTGTTACCATCAACGTCGGCAGAGCTAGATTCAAACACAAAGTTTCTCCCCCGCAGATGACAGGAAACCCAGACTTTGAGCGAGTGTTGCGAGTTCAGCAAAATACCTTAGAGCAAATGATTCTATTTTTGCCCTCGCTGTGGCTGTTCTCGCAATTTATCAGCCCAATTTGGGGCGCCGGTATCGGTGCAGTTTGGATAATTGGACGCATTTTGTTTGCTTGGGGTTACTATCAAGCTGCCGAAAAAAGAGCGGCAGGATTTGGTATTAGTACCTTAGCTACTTTAGCTTTGCTTGGTGGTTCCTTAACAGGCATAATTATGTCGCTGCTGAAGGTTTGAGCGTAGCTTGCGATCGACATAATTGTTTCTCTAGTCGTTCTACTCGTTTCCAGGCAGAGCCTGGAAACGCAGATCCGGAGGCTCAGCCTCCAATTTTCCTGCTGAAAAAGCGAGGCAGAGCCTCGGCACAGGGGTTCCCAGGCAGAGCCCGGGAACCAGTTAACGAGTTAAATGTAATAAATGTTAGGAGTCAATATGTCAGAAACCAACAAACCCGTATTTGAAATTAACCCGAAACTTTTTCAGCAGCTTGTCGAGTGGCAAGAAAAACTTGAACGAGAAGATGAATTAGCAAGCAAGTCAGAAAACGAGAAACCAACTGAGGTAATAACTCCTCCCGACAGTGATGAACAGCATTCTCAAACAGATAATTTTTAGCTGGTGGCTAGCAGCATCTTTTGGATTTCCGGCTGCTGTCTCGGCTCAATCGCTGACACCTAGCCAAATTCAGCAAATCAATAGCGGTTTGTTTCGTTCTAACTCTCAAGATTTCTTTCAGCAAGGCTATCGCCAACTGGAAAGAGAAATCGCAACTTTGTTGCAACAAAATGTCAGTTCCCAAGGCAATATTTTGGAGATTGATGAAAAATTGCTCTCTCAGATTTGCAGCAAAAAAATTAAAATATCCTCGCGGCATTCTGATACAATAAATGCTGCTCAGATGGCTGATTTTCAGACCCAATTAAAAGACATGTGCAGACACAATTAAAATGAAAGTGAGGTTACTATTCAAAGTTTAGTGGTAATGGATAAAGAGGCAATGGCAAAGTTAAAAACAGCCATGCTGGAAGCGGAAACCGCTGCTCATTTGGCGGCAATCATTATTGATTATACTCATGAGGAAATAATGATAGTTTTTCAGGAGCTAGAAGCGGAACAACAGGAGAGAATTAAGAGTGTTTGGAAGACTGTTAGTTAAAGTAGATTGACCAAAATCAGAGGTTTTAATTTTTAACCGCAGATGTAAGCCGATAGACGCAGATGAACGCAGATTTTATTCGGTTAGTGTTCGCTGTGTATAACAATCTTAATTTGTACACAGCGAACAATGACATATCTAAACTAGGGATTCGAGGCATAATTGGCGGAAATGATCGCCCCGTTGCTCGAAGTTTTGGTATTGATCGAAGCTAGCACAGGCTGGGGAAAGCAGCACTACTTTAGCCGGATTTTGTTGGGCTAATTCTGCAGCTCGCGGGATTGCTCGTTCCATTGTTCCGACAATTTCCCAAGAGTTGTAATTTGCTTGTGCTAGCCGATCGGCAAAAATACCTGCCGCATCCCCAATTAGCAACACCCCAGCAGCTTTCGCCTTGATTGTATCAATCCAAGCGCGATCGTCCCCTTCTTTGGCGTCGCCGCCCGCAATTAAAATCGCCGGTGCGCTCACAGAAGCCAACCCGACTTGGGCGGCGTCATAATTAGTAGCTTTGCTGTCGTTGATGAAATCTATGCCTTCCCAAGTGCAGATGTGTTCGAGGCGGTGCGAAACTCCGGGGAATTTAGCGATCGCCCGGGCGATCGCACTTTTATCTATCCCCGCTAAATTAGCCGCCGCCACCGCCATTAACAAATTCTGCAAATTGTGTTCTCCCACCATCCGCAAAGACTCAGCAGGCAGAATTTTCTCGCTTTGAGCTATTACCCAACCGTTTTCGATGTAAGCTCCAAAAGTGCGATCGCCCAACAAATCTTTTTCACCTTTGACACTCGTCCAACACGCATCCGGCCAAACCTCAACTCCTTGTTGCCGCAAACAAGGATCGTCGCCGTTGATTACTTGCAATTCAGACTTTTTCAGCAAATGCGCTTTAATGTTGTAGTAATTTTCTAAAGTTTTGTGGCGGCTGAGGTGATCCGGCGTCAAAGTCGTCAAAACTCCGATGCGTGGCGCTACAAACGGCGAGGATTCTATCTGATAGCTGCTGATTTCTGCGATTACCCAATCTGGCGGTTTTTCGGCTAAAGCTAATTCACACGCAGCATAGCCAATATTGCCACAAGCGGGAGCGTAAAGCCCTGCCTCGGCAAAAATAGCAGCAATTAAAGCAGTAGTAGTGGTTTTGCCGTTAGTGCCCGTAATTCCCACCCAAGGAGATTTGAGGTAACGCCACGCGAGAGCCATTTCTCCTATTGTTTCAATGCCTAACTCTCTGGCGCGCACTAATGCTGGACTGTCCCAGGGAACCCCTGGACTTACTACTATTAATTCTATCGATTCGACTGGTTCAAAGGATTTACCTAACTCAACTTTAATTCCTTCGTTAGCGAATTCCTGTTGCTGTTCGAGCAAGTTTGGGGAAGATGAGCGATCGCTCAGCGTTACTTCCCATCCTTCGCGTTTTAGCAGTCTGGCGGCGGCAATTCCTGATTTTCCTAGTCCAATGATATGAGCGATCGGCATAAGTTGTGTGTGTGATGGAGCGAATTTCCCTGGTTTTATAAGTTTATATCTTAACCTTGAATTGGTTGTTGACTATTGGCCTTTTTGCTTATTTTTTAAGAGAGCGATCGCACTCTGCCCAGACGCGCGCGGTTCGGCAATAATCCTAATAGATTTACTCGTTTTATTGGTAAGCTTTAATGTTATTGGGAGGGCGATTTTTAACAAGTACGTTTCTCAAGTTGGTTTGTCGGCAGGCCCACTCGTTTGCCGCCAGGCCCGCCAGGGGTTGAAAACCCCTGTCTAACAGCTAAAGTCAGTTAAAACTGACTGAAAAGTTTGGTATGTGTGGGTTTCAGTCGTCTTAAGAGGACTTTCGCTTTGAGACGGGGGTTTCAACCCCCGGCGGACTGAAGCGGAGGTTTTCAATCCCCGGCGGACTCAAATCTTGTCAATTTTAACCTTTCACGATCGCCCCAAAGTCAGCCAACACCCGCGCATGATTCCGCAGCAAACCCAGTAAATTTAACCGATTTTGCTTAATTTCCGGGTCAGAATCCATCACCAAAACGCTTTCTGGCCCGTCGAAAAAGTTGCTGACAGTCGGAGCAATTTCAGTCAAACTATCTACCAACTGCTGGTAATTGCGAGTTTGCTTGGATAGCAGGGTTTGCGGCACTAACTGCACGACTGCATCATAGAAAGCTTGTTCAGACGACTTTTGAAATAACTCCGGTTTCACCGCCGTTTTCGGTTCCAATTCTATTTTATCCAAATCACCTTGAGCCGCCAAACGAGTTGAACGGTTGATTGTTTCGTAAATTAGATCCAATGTATTGTCATTGCGGATTTGTTGTAGGAAAAGCGCTCTTTCCAGTGCGTCTAACAAATCTCTCAATGCTCGTTCAGTATATTCTGGGTCGTTTTCTCCCAAAACGGCATTTACCAAATCGTAATCTACATTCTTTTCTTCTTGCAACAAAGTCCGAATTCTTTGCAGGAAAAACTCGTATAACTGATCCAGCAAGTCCGCCGATGTTTGCGGGCGCGCTGCGGTAAATTCGGTAACAACTTCTGCAAGCAACTGGTGCAAATTGATTGGCAACTGAGCCGCCCAAATAATGTTAATTATTGCATTAGCAGCGCGGCGCAAAGCGAAGGGATCGGATGAACCACTCGGCAACATTCCCAAGCCGAAGATGCTGACTAAAGTATCTAATTTGTCGGCTATTGCGACAATTTGACCAGTCAGAGTTTGAGGCAAATTGTCGCCCGCACCTTTTGGCAAATAATGTTCAAAAATCGCTGTGGCTACTTCTTCCGATTCGCCACTTGCTAAGGCGTATTTCTGCCCCATGATTCCTTGCATTTCTGGAAGTTCGTAAACCATTTGGGTTACGAGGTCGGCTTTGCAAAGTAAGGCTGCTCTTGCTATGTAAGCTTGTTGTTCGTCTGTTATTTGCAGTTGAGTAGCTAGGAGGCTGGCAATCTTGCAGAGTCGATCGACCTTTGCGCGCACTGTCCCCAAATCTTCCTGGAAAGTAACGGTTGCCAACTTGGGCAAATAATCCTCTAGAGGCTTTACCAAGTCTGCTTTGTAGAAAAACTGACCGTCTGCTAATCTCGCTCGCACTACTCGCTCGTTACCAGCGGCAATAATCGCCGCTTTAGCCGGGTCGCCGTTGGAAATTGTAATGAAATAGGGCAGAAGTTCGGGATAATCGGGGCTTTTGAGGATGGGAAAATACCGCTGGTTTGTAACAATAATTGTGGTGATTACTTCCGGCGGCAATATCAAAAATTCCTCGTCAAATTTGCCGACAACTGCGTTCGGCCATTCTACTAAGTCGGTGACTTCTTCTAACAAATCTTCGGTAATGTCGGCGTAACCGCCTTGTTTTGTCGCTGCGGCTTCTACTTGTGCTTTAATTTGATTTTTGCGCTGGGTTCGATCGACCTCCACGCAAGCAGCCCGCAGACACTCGACATAATCCTCGGCTTGCGGAATCGAGACAGGCTGCGGATGTAACACCCGGTGTCCTTGGGAAATTCGATCGCTCTTGACCGTATCCGAACCGCTGACCAATGTAATTGGCAGTACACTATCATCAAACAGTGCCACGATCGATCGAATTGGGCGTGGAAACTTCAAATCTCCGTCGGCCCACCGCATAAATCTTTTGCCTTCTAACTTATTAATCCACTGCGGCACAAGTTCTGTCAAAATATCCGCTGTCATCCGCCCCGGAATCTGTTTGAGCACAAACACAAAATCGCCTTTATCCGTAGCCCGAACTTCCAAAGCATCAATTTCGACGCCCTGCTTTTTCGCAAAACCTTCGGCTGCTTTCGTCGGTTTGCCATCTTTAAAAGCCGAACTTGCGGGTGGCCCTTTTACCTCTTCTTCTCTATCTAATTGCTGAACTGACAGTCCTTTCACGAGAACGGCCAAACGCCTCGGAGTAGCGTATACATTAATAGAGTCATTTGTCAAGGATTCTTCTGCCAGCGTTGCAGGTACAAGTCGCTGCCACTGCTGGGCGCTGCCTGAGACAAAAGATGCGGGCAATTCTTCTGTACCGAGTTCTAATAAAAAGTTAGGCATATCGCACCGTAATGGAATTTTGTTTAGGGTAATTTAAGGTAATTTATCCGATCGCGCGATCGTATATCTGAAATATCTGAAAAATACTCAAAAATCCAGGATACCACGTAAAATCGGGGGTGAAAGACAATATTCTCGACAGCCCATGACCTTGGCCCAAAGACTAGGACAAGATTGGAAGTCTCGACTCGAACAAGATTGCCCGCAGGAGAGTTCTAGCACTCGCGAGAGTGTTGTCCGCTGGCTGTTGGGAGACAAGCCCGAAAGATTTGACACTCTTAGCCCAACTCAATTGTCTGTCGCCTCTGGGGCGATCGACTTTTTATATCGAATTTTGATTTCTCGGTATCTGGGAGTACCCCCAGAAAAAGCTTACCGCAACTTGATCGGGCGGCTCGGCGGTTTGGTTGTGCTCCGACAAAAAATCCAAGCGTGGGTTTCCCTGAGTCGCGACAGACAGCGGAGTGCGGTGGAGGTACTACAAGAAGTGATTCAGGAAATGCTCAATTCCGATCGCTACCTGCAGCAGCAAGTCGCCTGGATTGCCGAATGCACCTCAGACAGACGCCTGCGAAATGCTTTGCTGCTAGCGAGCACAGAAGAATACTGCTTGCGGCCGATTCGCAACCAGCCGCTGCTGGTGTACCGTTTTGTCAACTACCTGCGGCGTGCCCAGCGGGGCGGGTTGACCCAAGTGCCTGCGGGAGACTGGGTGCGGCTGGTGTCGGAACAGGTTCTACCCGACGATACAGACGAACCGCTCAGCCTGCTAGACGAACAGGCGATGTCGGAGTATCGAGAAAATCAAGCTTGGGAAGAGCAGCAAACTCAGCGGCAGATTGTCCAACAAGAATTTGAGAATTACTTGGCCGCTGAAGTCGATCCGCTGGCTTCCCGGTGGCTGCAGCTTTACCTGCAAGGTCGTTCCCAAGAGGCAATTGCCGAGGATTTGAAGGTTCCGATCAAGCAAATTTACCGTTTGCGAGAAAAAGTCAGTTACCACGCGATTCGGGTTTTTGCGGTCAAACAAGCACCGGAATTAGTCGCCAACTGGCTGGAAACTTCGCTCAAAGAACACAGTTTGGGCTTGACTCCGGCTCAGTGGGAGCAATATTTACAAAACCTCACGCCGGTGCAGCGGCAGTTGGTAGAATCGCTGAAAGCCGGGAAAAGTGTAGAGACGATCGCATCTGAATTAAAGCTGAAAACCAATCAAGTCATCGGCGAGTGGAGCAAACTCTATTTAGCAGCTCAATCCCTCCGCAACGAGTAGATTGGTAATGGGTGGCGGGCAATTGCTAATTGTTAATGGGCGGTAGCATTTTTCAGAATCGCCGCTACAAATCTATTCCCGAACAGCCACAGATTACTGCGAGTTTCCCCGTGGAAAACCGCGCGATCGCCCCTTGTATCAATTCAGGTTAGAGCGATCGGGATATCGTGGCGCTGCCGTGACGATCGCGATCGGAGACGATCGCAGTCAACTCTCTGGGCTAAGATACTAGCAGCACGATCGACTTTTCAGGATTTTTTAACCAATCCTAAATTCAGCGGTTGCCCGTAAATCATCGGTTGTGGTGCATCTGTAATACTTGCGTATTCCTGACATAATTCTATTGTTGCTAGCCACGGGAATCTGTCTTGGGCGATCGATGATAGTGGGTCTAGACTGCGCTAGTCATCATCTAGTTCTCAATCTTTTGGTAGAATTTGAGGCTGCAATACAGAAGGGAGAAAATTCTGGGACTAAGGATTTTTCTTTAATAAAAGCTTCCGGTTGTTAGACCAATTCCTCCGTCAGGGAAGTTGCAGCGTTTAATTTTATCGCATCAGGTTGGTGCGTCGCGCTCGATCGCGCTTCCAACTACAAAGCAGCTAATGGTACATACATCTTCAACAGACTCGGCAGCTACAATGGACTCCGATCGAATATTTCAACTAATCGACACAGTTGTCCCCTTTGAAGCTTGCCTTTATTATCAAGTTTTGCCTTTATCTCTAGAAGGCAATCTGTTTAAATTGGGCGTAGTCGATGCCCAAGATGACTCCGCCTTGGACTACGTGCAGCGGATTTTAGCTTACATGAATTGCTCAGTCACAACAGAGCCAATTGCCTCGGAAACTCAGCGCTCGATGCTCTCAGCTTACTTGCTGCACGGGAACCAGCTTCGAGAACCCAGCCAGACAGAAACCGCCGCAGCCCCAACACCCAAAAATCCCGCATCAGCAACTTCAGGCCCCACAGCAGAAACGCTGCTGTCAGGGCCCGAACCCTCGATGCCCACTCCTGAGCGGTTTAAACCTGCGGGCGCTGAGGTTCCCCCGACACCGACACAGCTATCGGTTTTGAATGTCGAGGCCTTGCACTTGTCAAGCCGAGTGGAAGTTTTGGCAGCTTTGCCCGCGCCCCAACTGCTGCAAGAATTGCTCGGTAGAGTGCTGCGAGAGGGTATCGGCCGCCTATTTTTTGAGCGGCACCAGTCCCACGGCCGCATTCTTTGGAGTCAAGACGGCGTTTTGAAATCGATGCTCGAAGGTATCGATATCGTCCTGTTCCAAGAGGTCATTGAGGAGTTGAAGCGGCTGACAGATATGCCTGCTGGCCCGGTGGAACAGCCCAAACAAGTCGAAGTTGAACGCATATATCAAAACACTCATTTGCTGTTGCGCTTACGGGTAATGACGGTGGGTGGCAAGGAAGAAGCCACCCTGCAAGTTTTACGGGGGGCAGCTTTGAGGTTTTACCAGCAGCAGCAGTTGTCTAATTTGAGTCGGGACGCGCTGCGGCTTGCCGAAGAATTGCAGCGGAAAGTGAATCAAATTCGCGATCAAACTCGGCTTTCTTCTTTGCCTTTAGAGGGGTTGCCCGCTTTGGAACAGGTGATTAGAAATCTTGACGACCAAATGGAAGCTTTGCTGCACGAACACAATCCGGATCAGCCCTAATCAGCCATAGATGACTGTTTTCGCGATCGGACTCGCTTACCTCACAAACCCGGTTTCTGCCTATATTTCTCCTTTATTTATTAGTCCGCGTAGACGAAAGTTTGTGCAGTAGGGATTTAATATCCAATCTGTTAGCATCGGAATTATTCAGCTCTCTATTCTCTTTCTTCATCTGCGTGAATCTGCGTGAATCCATTGTCATCTGCGGTCCCGAAATTCTCTTTTTTTAACCCCAGATACAGGCAGATAAACATAGATAAACACAGATGAATTATATCAATCGCCTACTCCGAGCGAGAGGTTTTTAAATGCACGAGTCTCAAGCGTGTTCAAAAACATCCTTATACTGCAATAAATCCAAACTCACAAAAACTGGCAAACACTGAAAACATTGCTGTGCAATTTCCCACCGTTCTTCTCGCTGCAACATAGCAGTCAACTTTTGTTTAGCGCTCAGCAAATAGCGGACATCGTTAGCAGCATAATTTAGTTGATCGTCAGAAAGATTAGTCGCATTTCCCCAGTCGGAACTTTGAGATGTTTTATTTAATTCTACCTTTTCGAGTTCTAGAATTAATTCTTTCAATCCGTGTTTGTTGGTATAAGTTCTAGCAAGTTTACTAGCTAGCTTGGTGCAGAAAACTGGTGCAATGTCAATACTTAAATTGTAACGCATTGTTGCCATATCAAAGCGCGCAAAATGAAATACTTTCTCAATACTTTCGGCTTCCATTAACTGCTTTAAATTCGGTGCTGCAGTCTGGCCTTTGGCAATCCGCACCACTGCAACTTTACCTTGCGGATCGCACAACTGCACCAAACACAAGCGATCGCGCCAAGGTAGCAAACCCATTGTTTCCGTATCAACGGCGATCGCCGGCGCAGTCAAATAATAAGATAAGAGAGAATGGGGAATATCACCATCGCACACTTGAAAATCTGCAAATTCCATTATTGGTAACTGTTGAGTGTTGACTGTTGACTGTTGACTGTTGACTGCCTTCTTCCCTCTTCCCTCTTCCTTCAGCTTACCGACTGCGAACAAAAAGCTGAGTAAAATAATACTCGCCTTTGGCATTTTTGGCAACCCCAATACCTGTCACATTAAACTGACCTTCCATATTCTTACGGTGGCCGTCACTTTTAATCCAACCCTCAACAGCATTGCGTACCGGGTCGTTGTAGCCAAAATTGTAAGCAAGATTTTCAGCTACACTTTGATAAGGAACCGTAATTGCTTTCGCCCGCCCTTCAAATCCATCGTGGCTAAAACTTACTTTACCCTTAGCCATATCTTCGCTGTGAATTCTTGCTACCTGACTAATTCGCGGATCGATACTCAGCGGCGGCAACTTTTTAGATGCTCGGTATTGATTTATCTGTTGGTTAACCGCTTTTTCTAAGTCAGTAATAGCACTCGAAGCAACATTAGTATTCATGGGAGTTTGTGGCAGCGATCGCGTAGGAATGAAGGTGTCACACTTAGGCAGGATTGTCAACAATCCCAAATACATAAAAACCAAAGCTTTGGACATGAAATCAAACGAGAAATAAAGTTAATTGTTACCGATTCCTACAGGGCGATCGCCCCACATTCCGCTAAACTAGATATTCAGAACTTTCGCCACAGTGTTCACGTCTTTGTCGCCGCGTCCCGAACAGTTCAGCACAATGCGCGGATTGCCTGTTAGCTGCGGGCACAGAGTCTCCAAATAGGCGATCGCATGAGCAGTTTCCAAAGCTGGAATAATCCCCTCCAACTGCGACAGCCGCTGAAATGCTTCCAGCGCTTCTGCATCCGTTACGCTATAATATTCAGCTCGACCCGCATCCTTCAAATAACTGTGTTCCGGCCCCACACCCGGATAATCCAAACCCGCACTAATCGAATGTGGCTCGATTACTTGACCTTCATTATCTTGCAGCAAATAACTCATCGCCCCGTGCAGAACTCCCACACTTCCTTTAGTCAAAGTAGCAGCGTGTTTATCAGTTTCCACGCCTTCGCCCGCCGCTTCCACACCGATCAATCTGACAGTTTCTTCCCCGACAAACTCGTGAAAAAGACCCATTGCATTAGAACCGCCACCGACGCAAGCTAATAAAACATCCGGCAAACCACCCCACTTTTCCTGACACTGAGCGCGGGTTTCTTGACCGATTATCGCATGGAAATCGCGCACCATCATCGGGTAAGGATGGGGGCCTGCTACGGAACCAAGAATGTAATGAGTTGTCTCCACGTTTGTTACCCAGTCGCGAATCGCTTCGGAAGTCGCATCTTTCAGCGTTCCCGTACCCGCCGCCACCGGCCGCACTTCGGCTCCCATCAGCCGCATTCTAAACACATTTAAAGCCTGTCTTTCCATGTCATGAACGCCCATGTAGACAACGCATTCTATCCCGAAACGAGCGCAAACTGTGGCAGTAGCAACGCCATGTTGACCGGCACCTGTTTCGGCAATTACCCGCTTTTTGCCCATACGTTTTGCTAACAATGCTTGAGCTAAAGCGTTGTTAATTTTGTGAGCTCCGGTGTGGTTTAAATCTTCGCGTTTGAGGTAAATTTGCGGGCCAGTTCCGTCTGCTTTAGCATAATGCTCGGTGAGGCGTTCGGCAAAATACAAAGGGCTGGGGCGGCCGACATAATCTTTGAGCAATTGTTGGAGTTGCTGTTGAAATTCCGGTTCGCTGCTGTATTTGTGGAAAGCGGCTTCTAGCTCGAACAAAGCCGGCATCAGGGTTTCGGGGACGTATTTACCGCCGAATTTGCCGAATCTGCCGAGGGAGTCGGGGCGTTGGGCGCTGGTTTCGGTGGTGAGAGGCAGGGGAGTGACAGTCATTTGATTTTAGATTTTAGATTTTAGATTTTTTAGATTGGCGGGTAAGCTATAGGCTTGGTGTCGATCGTACCAAATCGCTTGGGGACTTGAGCCGATCGAACAAATTTCATTATAATTCCTTGAATCCTTGACGGGTTCATACAATAGGTAGAAGATGGGATCGCAAACGAGCGATCGCAACCATACCCCAATTCACTAAAACTAGAAATACCCGTAATAAAAGTTCCGGCATTTTAACATATGGCAGCCCAAAAACGCAAAGATTCTGATATCAAGACGACAGACGGCAAACGAATAGTTTACTCCGAGTTTGGCAATGTTGACAATTCGGCCGCCCTCGAAAGAGGAGTTGCCGAAGTCCCGCCTGCTCAACAAAATTTGAGAGTGCAAGCGTCTCGCAAAGGCCGCGGCGGCAAAACTGTCACTGTCATCACCGGGTTTCAGGGAAAACCTGAAACTTTGGCAGCTTTAGCAAAGCAGCTTAAAGCTCAATGCGGTGCAGGAGGGACGGTTAAGGAAAATGAAATCGAACTTCAGGGCGATCGAGCTCAACAACTTCTCGAAATTCTCACAAAACTCGGCTATAAAGCTAAAGTTAGTGGAGGATGATTAGTCATTAGTCATTACCGTGTTTTAATTTTTAACCTTCATGTACACTCGACCTTTAGCTCGTTTAATCGAACAATTGCAACGCTTGCCCGGAGTCGGCCCAAAAACAGCCCAGCGTTTAGCTTTACATATTTTGAAGAGGCCCGACGAAGAAGTGCAAGCCCTAGCTAAATCTTTGATTGATGCCAAACAGCAAGTAGGTTTCTGTCAAGTATGCTTTCACTTATCTGCTGACCCTGTTTGCGAAATCTGCCGCAATACCAACCGCGACAGTCATACCATTTGTGTAGTGTCAGAATCCCGCGATGTAATTGCTTTAGAAAAAACGCGGGAGTATATGGGCAAATATCACGTTGTTGGCGGCGTTATCTCGCCCATGGATGGAATTGGCCCGGAACAATTGAACATTCAACCATTAGTCCGCCGCGTCAGTCAGCAAAAGATTAAGGAAGTAATTATTGCTATTAGTCCTAGCGTGGAAGGCGAAACTACTACTCTTTATATCGGTCACTTATTAAAACCTTTTACCCTAGTGACGCGCATAGCTTTTGGTTTGCCGATGGGGGGAGATTTGGAATATGCCGATGAAGTTACATTGGCTCGTGCTTTGGAAGGAAGGAGGGAGTTGGATTAGTTGAAAACGGGTGAGGGCTGATTTAAAAATAAGAGAAACGAACCGCGAAGACGCCAACGACACGAACGAAGAGAAGAGAGGATGAAGAGTTGACAATTGATGCGACGAGAGCTATATCCTAAGCTTCTGCGATTGCTTCGCTGAGGCTCGCAATGACAAAATTGTAAGATATTAAACCCGCGTCGGCGGGTTTTGTCTGTGTAGCGACAGGTTTCAACCTGTCGGGTATTTGGTATTTGGTTTTTGGTCTTGAGTTTCGTTGTTCCCTGTCGTCACTGCCGCGAAAGGGTAAACTGGACAAAGTTACCGAGAGTAAAAATCATGACCCAATTCGATCGACCTTTAAGCTACCCCACAACCCGCAAAATCGACCAAACAGACGACTACCACGGCGTCAAAGTACCCGATCCTTACAGGTGGCTGGAAAATCCTGACTCAGAGGAAACCCAAGCTTGGGTGGAAGCCCAAAATGCAGTCACCTTCGGCTACCTCAACGAAATTCCGGCGCGCGAAAAAATCAAACAGCGTCTGACTCAACTTTGGGATTACGAGAAATACGGCATACCTTTCAAAGAAGGATCTCGCTATTTCTACTACAAGAATGACGGTCTGCAAAACCAATCCGTACTCTATACTTTAACATCCCTTGACTGCGAACCCAAAGTATTAATTGACCCCAACACACTCTCAGAAGATGGAACCGTTGCTTTGGGTAGCGTAGCTATCAGCGAAGACGGCAAACATATGGCTTACGGTTTGTCAACTTCCGGCTCGGATTGGCAAGAATGGAAAGTCCGCGATATCGAAACAGGCGCAGATTTATCCGATAATTTAAAGTGGGTGAAATTCTCAGGCGCATCTTGGACTCACGACGGTAAAGGCTTTTTTTACAGCCGCTACGACGAACCCAACGAAAAAAGCAAGCACGAAGAAGTTAACTATTACCAAAAACTGTTTTACCACCAAATCGGCACGCCCCAATCTGAAGACGTATTAATCTACGCTCGCCAAGACCAAAAAGAATGGGGATTTAGCGGCGGCGTCACTGAAGACGGCAAATATCTAATTGTATCAGTTTGGCAGGGAACTGAAACAAAAAACCTGATTTTCTATAAAGACTTAACTGCCCCTGAATCGCCCGTTGTAGAACTGATTAACGAATTTGAGGCAGAGTACAGCTTCATCGACAATGAAGGCCCTCTCTTCTGGTTTCAAACTGACTTAAATGCACCCTGTGGCCGGGTAATTGCGATCGACACCAACAACTCCCCTCCTTTATCCCTCGCTGGCGATGACAGTCAAGGGAAATTTACAGAAATTATCCCCGAAGCAGCCGAAACCCTCCAAGGTATTGGCATCCTCAACAATCAATTTGTGGCTTCTTATCTGAAAGATGCTTACACTCAAATTAAAATCTTCAACTTAGACGGCTGTTTCACGCGAGAAATAGCTTTGCCGGGAATCGGTTCGGCGGGAGGATTTGGTGGCAAGCGGTACGATACCGAAACTTTTTATGCTTACACGAGTTTCACTACACCAAACACGATTTACCGCTACAACATGGTGACAGGCGAAAGCACAATTTACCGCCAACCGAATGTAGATTTTAACCCCGACGATTACGAGACAAAGCAAGTATTTTATCCCAGCAAAGACGGCACGCAAGTACCGATGTTTATCACGCACAAAAAAGGCTTGCAGCTTGATGGCAATAACCCCACTTATCTTTACGGATACGGCGGTTTTGGCGTGTCGCTAACTCCAAGTTTTTCGATTAGCAATGTCGTGTGGCTGGATCTGGGCGGAGTTTATGCGATCGCCTGTTTGCGGGGCGGCGGCGAGTACGGCGAAGAATGGCACCAAGCAGGGACAAAGTTGAACAAGCAAAACGTGTTTGACGACTTTATCGCCGCCGCTGAATGGCTGATCGAAAACAAATACACCAAACCTGCCAAATTGGCGATCGCAGGCGGTAGCAACGGCGGTTTATTAGTAGGGGCTTGCATGACTCAGCGACCGGAATTGTTCGGCGCGGCATTGCCCGCAGTCGGGGTTATGGATATGCTGCGATTCCACAAGTTTACCATTGGTTGGGCCTGGACTTCGGAATACGGTTCTCCCGATAATGCCGAGGAATTTCCGACAATTTACGGCTATTCTCCCCTGCACAACCTCAAACCGGGAACGGCTTATCCGGCGACAATGATTACAACTGCCGATCACGACGATCGCGTGGTTCCGGCCCACAGTTTCAAGTTTGCTTCTGCTTTGCAAGAAACCCACGCGGGAGAAAAACCCGTGTTAATTCGGATTGAAACTAAAGCGGGACACGGGGGCGGCAAACCTACTGCTAAAGTGATTGAAGAATTGGCTGATGAATGGGCTTTTTTAGTGCGCGAACTCGATATTGACGCTTAGCAAGCCGCGTTAGAGGGTGCGATCGACGCAGTTTGATGATTTAGATATAAAGAGGGTGTAAAGGGCGATCGTTCTTTTTGTATTCAAGGGCGATCGTTCTTTTTTGTCACCGCAATTCTGGTATTAACAGATATAATTTGTCAACTTTTTTTGTTAACTTTTGTAGCGCTATGTTGCTATTATTACATGGCTGTGAGTTTACTGCACACCCAATTAGTATAAGTATAAATCTCTAGAAATACGGTACTCTCAACTTTTAACAGCGATCGCACCTCAAAGTCAAAATCTGCCAATTTTTAGGAAATTAATATTTTCAGTATATTTACGGTTCAAGTTGTCTGAGCCAGCCTTGATGTCACCCGACTCAGAAAATTATCCTGAGGGGTGAGACCCCTTATGCTGATGGATCCGTAAGTAATTTACCATATAACTAACGTTAGACCTGAGATCATTTTTCCCAAAAATAGAGCATCTTGACTAACACAAAGGCTGTTACCCCTTATTCCTGTTAGGAGTTGCAGCAATCGGCCGCATCAGGACATCCCAGGGCGATCGCAGTAAATCCTGTCTACGGATTGACTAACATCACACATAACAAATATAGGTAACTATTATGTCTCACAAAAAAATAATTTTCTAAACTTTATAGTTGAAAGTTTATCGTCATTTATGAACAGGGGTAGCTTAGATTTAGCAACCAAATTAACCAAAAATGAAAACTCTCCCAAATCTGTCAAATTTGTCATCTACACACACACGGAAATCTACCAATATGGAGAATAAAATCTTGAGACAAGCTAGCCATAAAGCAGTGACGGCTAGTCGAAAAAATCTAGCAATTGTGGATTCAAAAGTAGAAAACTACCAAGAGTTCCTCAGGGGAGTGAAAAGCGATACAGAAGTAGTCCTGCTCGATAGAAGCCGGGATGGAATCGAACAAATTGCCGAAATTGCAGCATCGAGGCACAGCCTCAACAGCATTCAAATAGTTGCTCACGGCGCCTCAGCATCAGTAGAAATCGGCTCAACAGAACTCAATATTCACAATATAGAAACCTATTCCAGCCAATTGCAGCAGTGGGGTAAAGCTCTCAACGAAACAGGTAGTATTCTGCTGTTAAGTTGCAACACAGGCGCCGGGGAATCAGGTCTAAAATTCATACAAAAACTCAGCAAAATAACAGGAGCAAATGTTGCGGCTTCCAACAATCTAACAGGGAGTGCAGCACTAGGCGGCGACTGGAAATTAGAAATTACTACAGGACAAATAAATACCGAACTAGCCTTTGAAAAAAAAGTCCTAGAGGGCTACACCTCAGTCCTGGCAACCTTAGCGGCTGAAGAATTTAAAAATTCAACAGTAATCGGGCCTTGGATATATGGAGTTGGCAACGCCTCTACAGCTAACCCAGGCTTAACCGCAGGTGCCGCCAATCCCAACGGCGTTATTCCCGCTTTAGGGATTGGCGATACACCCGGAACAGGTACTTTGAGATTAACATCAAACGCCTTTAACCAAGCAGCTTTTGTAATCTACAACAACCCCATCTCTGCCACGGAGGGTCTGAGAGTTACCTTTGATTTCTTTGCCTATAACAGAGGTACTGTCCCTGATCCGAATGGTAACCTCCTTGGTGCCGATGGCATTAGTTTTTTCCTCATTGACGGAACAGCTACGCCAACAGAAGCGGGAGGCTTCGGCGGCTCTCTCGGCTATGCTCAGAATACTAATACTCCCACTTCACCCGGTATTTTAGGAGGTTATTTAGGTGTCGGATTAGACGAGTTTGGCAATTTTTCCAATCCCACGGCAGGGCGTGTGGGCGGCCCGGGACCGACACCTGATGCACTAGGAATTAGAGGCAGCCAAAGCACATCTTATAGATTTTTAACTAACACTCCCATTACCATTGGCATAGATAATAAAGATACAACCACTCGCAGTGCTGCTAAAAGAAGGGTTCAAGTTACCTTATTCCCGACGACTTCAGCAACACCTAACCGTCTGACAGTTGCCTTCGACTTGAACAGCAACGACCGCTTTGATGATGTGGGCGAAACACTGCTCGACATACCAAATTTGGCAAGCGTAAACGGAGAAGTGCCACGTACTTTTAAATTTGGCTTTGCTGCTTCGACAGGGGGAAACACAAACATTCACGAAATTAACAATGTCATAGTCGAAAGTATAGATCAGCCTACACTCGTAGCCGACGTTTCCATTGTTAAAAAAGGCCCGCTGTTCGCCACACCCAGCAGCACGATTACCTACACTATTACTTCCACTAATAACGGGCCAAACAGCGCCGAAAGCGTCCTGATTCAAGATCCGCTCCCAGAGGGCTTAACTTTCGTCAGCACTGACAACAACGGTAGTTTCAATCCCACAACGAGGACGGTCATCTGGCCGGCGATTCCGACTCTGGCTAACGGTGCTAGCACCACCCGCACCATAACCGCAATAGTTCCCCCAACACTCGGCGCTGCCTTAACTAACACGGCCTATAGCACCTCCAGCACTTTCGACCCAAATCTAGCTAACAACAATAGTTCCCAACCCATCTCTCAAGTCTCAACTACAATTGTTGCTGCTAGTGCCGATGTCGTTACCACCAAAACCGGGAGTACGGCAGCAGCACCGGGTGCAACAGTTACTTACACAATTTCCACAGTCAACAACGGGCCAAGCCTTGCCGATAACGTCACCGTTACCGACAGCATCGTTCCCAACTTAACAGGAGTAATCCCCTCCAACGGCGGTGTCTACGATCCCGCTACAGGTATAGTCACCTTCGCGCCAGTTGCTAGCCTAGCCAGCGGTGCCACCGTCACCAACACAGTCAGCTTCATCGCACCTGCATCCGGCAGCGTCAGCAACACCGCCAGAAGTACCTCACCTACCGCTGACCCCACTCCGGGCAACAACGAAGCTACAGTCACCACACCTCTGACACCTAGTGCCGATGTCGTTACCACCAAAACCGGGAGTACGGCAGCAGCACCGGGTGCAACAGTTACTTACACAATTTCCACAGTCAACAACGGGCCAAGCC
>NZ_JAUBSB010000024.1:0-30915 GCF_036702135.1 Microcoleus sp. LAD1_D3
TTATATTATCAAGGGATTCGCGAGTTCATTCATCTTTCTAAATGCTGTTTTCTTACTTTTTCAGCAAGCCCTAATTATTTTTGCAATCTTGTCTAATAAACTCTTGCTCCTTTCAGATAAAAGGCGACTTAATCAAAGAGAAATAATTGAGTCAATCGATTTTAGATTTTAGATTTTAGATTTTAGATTTTAGAATTGAAGCATTGACCCCACGGATAAATCCGGGGGGCAAGTTTCATCGGATACAGGTTTTGTATTTCTGGACGGATGAATCCGGGGGCTTGTATCCTGGATGCTTTCGGTCAGCACTCTAACTCACGTTAAATAACCGCAATACAGTCAATTTCAACTAACACATCTTTCGGCAAACGCGAAACCTCCACACAAGCGCGCGCCGGTGCAGTTTCCGCATCAAAATATTTCGCATAAACCGCATTCACAGCGGCAAAATCATTCATATCTTTGAGGAAAACCGTAGTTTTTACCACATTCAACCAAGTAGCGCCGGCTTCTGTGAGAATGGCTTCGAGATTTGCCATGACTTGTTCGGTTTGTTTTGCCACATCGTCGGTGTAGACGATATCGTTTAGTCTAATGTCGATCGCAATTTGACCAGCTACAAACAGCATAGTGCCGGTTGCGGCGATCGCTTGATTGTAAGGGCCCACGGGTGCCGGTGCTTTGTCAGTACGAATAATTTTGCGTGTCATAGATATCAGTTTTTGGGATAATTTTTCGGAGGTTTCAGGCTGGTAGATTTCTCCGTCAGAGATTTCAGGCTGGTAAATTTCTCCATCGGGCATTATTGTACCAGTTAAGTCTGCATTTTTGATATTCCAGCCATAACAATCACACCAACTAAAGTCTACCCTTTTTAAGTTTGCTTCTATCAGATTAGCTCCGGTCAAATTAGAAGAGCGTAGATTGGCTCTTTCTAGATTTGCACCTTGCAGACAAGCATATTTTAGATTTGTACTGTCCAGTTTTGCTTGTTCTAAATTGGCATTAGTCAAATTCATTCTTGACAGATTCACTTTGTGCAGATTAGCTTTCGGGAATTTAGCTTTTTGAAGTTTGGCCGATGTCAATATAGCCTCATTCAAATTTGCCAGAGTTAAGTCAGCTTCCACTAAGTATGCCTCAGTCAAATCAGCCTTATTCAAATTCGCTTTACTTAGGTTCGCTTTATGCAAAGAA
Organism: Microcoleus sp. LAD1_D3; assembly: GCF_036702135.1. Classification (NCBI taxonomy): domain Bacteria; kingdom Bacillati; phylum Cyanobacteriota; class Cyanophyceae; order Oscillatoriales; family Microcoleaceae; genus Microcoleus; species Microcoleus sp. LAD1_D3. The sequence continues at coordinate 1,198 of NZ_JAUBSB010000024.1, forward strand.
GCTACACGTATGTCAGCACTATCTAAACTTGCACTGCTCAGATTTGCCTCGTCTAAATTGACACCAAACAATTTAGCGTTATTAAAGTTTGCTCCTGTCAGAGTTCCCCGCTCTAAGTTAGCATAATTTAAAGTAGCACTACTAAAGTTGGCCCAACTCAAATCTGCACCGCTCAGGTCGGCCCAACTCAAATTTGCTGAAGAAGCGCCTACTAAACTGCTCAAATTAGCCTTTGTCAGGGATGTTTTAATGAGATTGGCACTATTAAAGTTTACTTGAGTTAGATTTGCTTCACTCAAGTCTGCACCAGATAGATTGGAACCGTATAGGTCTATTCCACTCAAGTCCGCACCTTTGAGGTTTTCTTCTCTAAGGTCTGCTGAATGAAATTTTCGTTCGCCTTTAGCGTATCTTTCTAAAAGTTCTTCAGCTTTCATAAATAACCTCGATCGCCCTTCCGCTACACCCCACTTTCCCAGCCTACCACCAAAACCGAAAGCGCGATCTAAATCTGCGTCAATCCGCGTTAATCCATTTTCATCTGCGGTTAACAAATTCCATTTTTTCAACCGCAGATAGAGGCAGATAAACACAGATAAACGCAGATAAATTAGAAATTATCTGCGTTTATCCGCGTGAATCCATTTTCATCTGCGGTTAACAAATTCCCATTTTTCAACCGCAGATAAACGCAGATTTACACATTACACACCAACCGGAGCACCAACTACCTCACCTTTCAACATCCGAGAAGCAGCATCAAGCAATTGCTCCTCCAAATAAGGCTTAGTGAAATAGCCTTTCGCGCCCAAACTGTAAGCCATTTGGCGGTGTCTGTCAGCACCGCGAGAAGTTAGCATCGCGATCGGCAATTCACACAAAACAGCATCCTTCTGCATCCGAGAAAGTAGTTCCAAACCGTCCATTCTCGGCATTTCAATATCGCAGAAAACGATATCGCAAGGCAGACCCGATTTCATCTTTTCCCAAGCTTCCTTACCGTCGCGAGCTTCTTCCACACGATAGCCAGACTTCTCGAAAGTAATCGACAATAGCGATCGCACCGTAATCGAATCATCCACGATCAGCACAGTCGGCTCAGTCTTCTCGATTTCCGCCTCCTTAGTGGCTCTCTCGATCTCATCCCAAAGCGTACCGCCAGCTTCCTTCCGCAGCCTTCCGGTAGCCAAATCGATCAGCTCCAGAACGTCCGCAATCGCCACGATCCGACCGTCCCCGAGCACCGTGGCCCCAGCAATCCCGATCGGCTTCGGCACCGGCCCCTCCAACGGCTTGATCACAATTTCCTGTTCCGTCGAAACCTGATCCACCTGCACCGCCAAGAAATTGCCCGCAGACCGCAGCACGATCACCGAAATCATGTCATCGTCAGTATTAAACCCGTAAACACTGCCCCGGCCCAAATGGCGGTTGTAAGCCAGCAAATCCCGCAGCGGGCGGAAGGGCAAGCTTTGACCCCGCCACTCAATGCAAGGCAAACCGTCCGCCCCCGTCGTCACCTGATCGCGAGGCACATCGATCATATCCTCGACCCCATCCATCGGGAAAGCAATCCGAGCTCGATCGCTAATGCAAGTCAGAGCCTTAGAAATGCTCAACACCAGAGGTAAACGGATGGTAAACACAGTCCCTTTGCCGATGGTTGAATCGATCGACACAGTACCGCGAATCTCCTGCAAGGAAGTCTGCACCACATTCATACCGACTCCCCGGCCGGCATACTCCGTGGCCTGTTCCTGAGTGCTGAAACCCGGCATAAACAGCAAATCGTAAACTTCCGAGCGAGACATCCTCTGAGCCTGAGCCGCCGTCAGCAAACCCTGCTTAATCGCCTTCGCCTTCACCCTTTGCGGGTCAATTCCCGCCCCGTCGTCAGAAACCGAAACCACCGTTTGATTCCCTTGGTGGAAAGCACGAATCGTAATCCGGCCGACAGCAGGCTTCCCAGCCGCCAGACGCACTTCGGGCGCTTCGATCCCGTGAGTAATCGCATTGTTCACCAAATGAGTCATCGGGTCATACAGTTGATCCACAATCATCTTGTCGATCAAAATATCCTTACCCTCAACCTGCAACTGAGCCTGCTTCCCGCACTTAATTGCAATTTCCCGCACCGCCCGGAACAGCCTGTCCGTCGTCTCCGCAAACGGCTTCATCCGGGCGCGAGTCAAACCTTCTTGCAGTTGAGTCGTAACTTGCCGCAGTTGGCGAGTCACCTGATCTGCCTCATCCACCAAAAATTCAATGTCCGCCGCCGACTCTCGCACCCGCACGATCAGCTCAATAATCTCCTGAGCCAAACTGTGGAAAGGAGTAAACCTGTCCATTTCCTCCGGTCTCCAGGCACTTTCCCGGGTGTGGGCCGAATCCTCAGAGCGCCAGGCCGATCGATGTCCCTGGCGGTTTGCCAGCAAAGCAATCTCCAAAAGACTCCGCTCGTAGAAATCCTGAGTCCGCTGGCTCACATCGCTCAGTAGCGTTACCTGGTGCAGCAAATTGTCCAAAAACTGCCGCATCCGTTCTTGGTCTTGCTCCAAACTGTTGCGGTTCACCACCAGTTCCCCCATCAAATTGCTGAGGTTATCCAGTTGCTTGATCGGCACCCGCATCGTTTGGTCGCCGAACCCGCCCGCGCGCATATTGCGCCTGGGTCTGTTGATCGCCGACGGCCCGATATTGCCTTCCCCTTGGCGGCCGCTCTCCTTGGGATCTTCCAGCAGTTTTTCCAAATCGCCAAATTCGTCGTCGCTTTCCTCGGCTGCAGCGCGCGAAGCTTTACTGGCAGTTGTCGCCGGTAGCCCGTGAATTTCCGGCATAGTTGCGCTCTCGCTGAGGAGTTCTTCGAGATCCGAGAAAACTTCTGTATTTACCGGACTCTGATTTGTTCCCCCAGAAGCTGCTATGACAGCACCAGCACCCCCTGCAATTAAGAGTGCTTCTAAATCGTCAAAATTGCCTTCGTCGTCCTCAGCGCCTGATTCGCCATCGGCAAAAAAGTCTGCCAGCGACCCCTCTTCCAAGTCCGAGGAATCGGCATCGGCTGACTCGTCCTCAGCGTCCCAAAAGCCCGTCGTCAGTTCCGAAGTCACCAGAACCTCAGCATCGATCGAGTCCCACAAATCATTAAAACCCTCCAACTCTTCGCTGTTGAGAGTAGCCCCGGTTTCCATCACCGAGAGCAAGTCAGCATCGCCCTCAAACATACCACCATCGAGAGATTCTGTCGGCAGCGCGTCTAAATCCGCACTCGAAAAATCTGTTTCCAGGGCATCAAACAAATCATCCTCGCCCTCAGACTCTCCAGCGGCATTTGTTTCGGATCGATCGAACAAATCCGCACCCACCTCGTCGAACAAACCATCGGGAGGCTGGGCCGACAATTCTTCCTCATCATGAGCCACGACCTCATCTCCCGCCGCTACAGCATCGGGCTGCGGCACCATGCCTTCGGCAAACATATCCTCCAAAAAGTCGAAAACTGCGCCCTCATCAGACTCGACACTTGAAATTTCCGACTCAGGACGATCATCGGACACAGCCCCAAGTTCAACCTCTGCCGAATTTGTCCAGCCTTGGTCGGAAACAGCCGCACCATTGTTCTCGAACAAACTCCCCAAGTCGCCCTCATCAACTCCCACATCGGCACTCAGCAATTCTGAATCCCCATCATTCAGCCAACCCCCACGGGCTTGCCCCGAAGCTTGCCCCTCATACTCAGTACCCGTAGGTACAGAACCGAACAGCTCAGCCAAATCAGCTGCTTCTCGGGAAGTAGCCACTCCTTGGCGATCCCGCACAGTTTGTTCATCCTCAGAAATCGAACCCGAGGTCATATCCCCAAACAGCGCATCTAAATCCGTATCGTCCACTTCCAGGTTGAGCGATTGCACAGACTCGTCTTCCAGGCCGAAAGCATCTTCTAGCCAGTTTTCATCCGCAGAGATATCTAAATCAGAATTTGATGTCATGTTAAGAACGTTGCCCATTTCCTCTTTTTGTGCGATGCCTGCAGCTTGATCTCGATCGCCCCCATTCTCCCCACCTTCGTCTTCTGAAGAAAGGAAATTAGAAGTAATCCCCAACAGCTCGCTCACATCCGAGTCCTCGCCAAGCTCAGAGAGCAACTCGAAATCATCTATTTCCGGCAGAGCGAGCGCTTCGGCATCCGCTGAATCATTATTGCCCCCACCTGCTGCCGGCTTCTTAGATTCTGCCTCGAAAGCCTCAGGCTTGAGGGAATACTCAGAAGAGACTGCCGGCACATCCGCTGCCTCTGATAAGCCTAAATCGCCGAACAAGTTATCGAAATCAGTATCGTCCGTACCAACAGCAGAAGTTTGGGCAGCCACTTCGTCCAAAAGCGTACCAAGAGCATCTTCGTCAGCTTGTCCCCTAGCTTTGGCCACCGTGCCCTCTCGCCGCTCCAAACCGCCCCTACCGTTACCCGTTTTTTTAAGCTGTTTGCGAGTTAACCGCTGGCTCAAACCCCTATTTTCCTGACTGGCGGCTACTGGCGAACCGTCTGCCTCCTCTCCAAACAGCAAATCCTCCCCAAACAAACTTGTCAGGTCGTCAATCGGAGGCGCCGTGTTCGTTTCCGAACTTTCGGCATCGTATTCGTCAAACAACAAATCAGTAAAATCGCCGGAATTGTCATCATCGTCTGACCCCAGCATTCCCGCCGCCGATATCCCAGAAGACTGTGCATAGTCGAGGTCTTCTTCTTCTTCCCAAGCGCCGTCGAGATCCGGGGACTCGCCGTCAAACAAGTCAGCTAAAGTGTTGAGTTCTGCAGCGCCCACTTCCGGGCCGGTGCGGGTCGAGCCTCTAAAAGCACCCGTCTCCATATCCGATTCTGCGAAGGCGGAATCGTCGAATTGCGCCGAGCGAATGCCACTGTCCTCGTTGCTCTCGCCACTGTCTAGTTGGTCGAACAGCTCGTCTATACTCAGCCCAGAAATAGTCGGCAGCAACTTGTTCAATCCATCCCCGGAATCGCCGGAACCCACGAGATCCCAGGCTGCATCCTCAACAGAAACCACATTTGTCCCGGATGTACTCGGTTGAGCGAAGGCCAGCAAATCTTCAAAATCCGTTTCGGGAACCAGAACAGTCGGCTGCAGCGCCAGAAGTTTTGCGCTTGGTGCGATCGACGATTCTAGACCAGAAATTACCAGTTCTTGCGCTTGTTTGATGTCTCTTATGATTATTGGGGCTAAGGTACGGTAGGTATTTTCTGGGTTGGTGATCGCCTTGGATACAGTTTGGATCAATTCTATCCAGCAGGGCAGTTCAAATTCTTCTCCCGCCCTGAGCAAGTTCCGACAAATATTCTTGAGTTGTCGCCTGCTTTCTGGCCCCTCGGGCTGTTTGAACTCTTGCAAGAGTTCCCGCATCCTCGCCGGCACGTCCGAGTCAAATACTAGCTGCAGCGCGCTGTCTTCTGTTGCTCTGGCATCAGGTGCGTAAACTGACCGCGAATCCGGAAAACTCCTTGATGAGGCAAACGCCCCGACTCCCATCCCCGCCATAACTGGTTCGGGTATTGGCATCGCGTAGCTCTCGTCTGCATGGTGTTCTCCGTGTCCAACGAGTCCCCCCAAGTGCCCGTTAAGTTCTTCAATTACTGGTTCTAATTCTCGAACCATCTGTTCTCCCAATTCCTCTGTCAGTCCAAAAGGCCCCGACAGTTGCTCTAGCAGCCCTTGCAATGTGTCAAATATTCGCAGGAAAAGGGACTCTAGCTGTTGGTCTACTTTAACGCTGCACTCTTTTAAAACTTTAAAACTATCTTCTAGTCGGTGAGCTGTTTGCTGAATGCTGGTCAGCCCCAGCATTGCTGCTCCTCCTTTGACAGAGTGAGCGGCCCTAAATACTTCGTTGACCAGTTCTGGGTCTTCGATCGTGGTTTGCAGATTCAGCAAGCCTTGTTCGATCGTATTGAGGTGGTCTTTTGCCTCCTCAATAAAGTAGCCCATTATCCTCTGTTGTTGCTCCGGTAGCATAGTTTTATTCCTGATTTTAAGCGTTATTGTATTGGGTCTATGTTAGTAGTTCTAGAGAAGGTCTCTGTATATCTCGCCCCTTGACAAGAGAATAATCTGACTGCGAGATCTTGCAAATGTCCTGGCTATTTCTGCTTTCGACCTCCCCTCACTTAAAAGATAGCGAATCTCTCGTACCTGTTCGGGTTTTAGTTTACGGGTAGGACATATCTTGCCGGGAACGAAAGGAAAGCGGTTTTTTTCTATAGAATCGCGGGAGTTATCGGCGGGAGTTCCTTCCCACAAATGGTCTGGATTGACACAACCGCGATCGTCGCAACTGTGGCAAGCAAAATAACCGGGTTTAACAGGTCTTCCCAGTTTGTGTTCCAGTACAAGTCTGTGAGCGTATAAACTTTTTGTTTTGCCATTAATTCTAGTAGCTTTAATGGCGTAACCATCACTTCTTTTAGCCAAGGTACAAATCATGCAGCCGTTCGGCTGTATTTCAGCGCGAATGCCTGGAATTACTTCTATGCCTCGCACTTGTTTTTGAGGTTTCGGCGCAGATGTACTTCCTACATCTTTAATTCGTCCTTTCTTAAACCTATCTTGAGAATTTTCCAGTCTAGAACCTTCCCACAAATGGTTAGGATTAATGCAGTTTCGGACATCGCAAATATGGCAAGCAAAGTATTCCGGTCTAATCGGACGATCTAAGATATTTTCTAATACTAAACGGTGAACAGTCAGCGTTTTCCATTCACCGTTAATGCGAAGTCTTTTGTTGGCATAGCCCCTGCTGTTTTTTGATAGGGTACAGATAATACAGCCCGTCGGCTGTATTTCACCAAATATACCAGGAATAACCTCTACTATGTTGTCGTCCATCTGTGCAACTCCTACTTCCTTTAGGTGTTGGATTGGCATCCCCGCAGCGGTTTCAAGACTGCGAGGTTGCTTTTTGTCTGCCATTATTGCCACACTAACGTGCTTGTAAATCAGCCAGCAAAACAAGCATTAGACAATTAATTATTGTCTTTCTGCTGTTTCTACTCGGAATCTTTCCACCGATGTCAAAAGGTCGCGAGCAACGCCCACCAAATTTTGCAAAGCACCGGAAACTCGCTGCGCTTCTTGGGACGTTTCCTGAGCGGTTAACTCCACGGCCTGCATCACACTGGCGACCGCGCGAGCTGTTTCGTTTTGCTCTACAGTGTCGGCAGTAATCGATCGCACTAACACGTCAATTCGGTTAGTTACTTGAATGATATCTTCAAGCGATCGCTTCGCCTGTTCTGCCAATCTTGTCCCCTCAATAACCTGCTGCGTCCCTTCTTCCATCGCCGTCATTACCGCGCCAGTTTCGCTTTGAATTTGCATCACGATCTGTTCGATTTCTTTCAAAGACTTAGCCGATCGGTCTGCCAATTGTCGCACCTCATCTGCCACGATCGCGAAACCCCTGCCCGCTTCCCCAGCTCTCGCCGCCTCAATACTGGCGTTGAGGGCCAACAAATTCGTCCGGGAGGCGATCGTCGCAATTAAAGCCACAATCTTAGAAATTTCTTGAGAAGCTTCCGCCAACCTCTTGACTTTTCTCGTGGTTTCTGCTACAGTTTCTCGAATTTCCAAAATCCCGGCCACCGTCCGCTCCACAGCCTCGCCCCCTTTCAGAGCCGTTGCCGCCGCGCCCCGGGCCACTTCTTCCGCCTCTCTAGCACTTTCTGCGACCCGCTGAATCGCATCGGTGAGGACTTGCACCGAATTCAGCGTTGCCGCCAGTTCCTCAGCTTGCCGCAGCGCGTCGGAAGACAAATCGCCTGCAAACTTAGCACTATCCGTAGCGCCTTTGCTGACCTCCCGAGCCGCCTGCTTCACCTGATGGACGATTTCGCGCAGATTTTGAATTGTCAAGTTAAACGAGTCAGCAACAGCACCCAAAACGTCTGCGGTCACTTCCGCAGTCACCGTCAAGTCACCCCGGGCCGCTCCTTCCACGTCGTCTAGCAAGCGAATCACTTGGCGCTGCAAGTCTTCTTTTGCCTGTTCCTGCTCGTCAGACTTGCGCCTGGTATCGCTAATCGTGGTCTGGATAACCTTCGCCATGTGGTTGAATTTAGCAGCCATTTTGCCAAATTCATCTTCCGAGTAAACCGTAGCGCGAGCGTCCAAAGCTCCTTGAGATACGGCATCGAACTGAGCTTGCAAATTGTCCGACGACTTGCGTACCTGCTTGGCGATCAACTGACCGATGCCCCAAGAAGTTAAAAAGCTGGTAAAGCCTGCTGCTGCGGTCATTACCCAGCCTGTTTGGCGCAGGTAAACGATCGCCTCCGGTTTGTCTTGCCGCAGAGCTTGATAGGAGGCAATGTTGGTGACGAAAGCCACAGCTACCAGAGAAACCAGTCCCGCCCCGATTGCCGTGTACAACTGTTTTGTAAACAAAGGGGCATTTTCCAAGAAAGCCAGTCCCCCCTGTTCTACTGTTACCGAAGTATCCAGCGCTTCTGTTTCTGTGGGAGAAAAACTCGGCACTGACGCATCAGCCGGGCCGTTTATGCTAAATATCTCGTCATCCCGAATTGCTGAGCCATCGCTGTTGTCAAAGTCCAGGCTGCTGCCGGTCGTTCCCATCATGCCGCTGGTCGAGTTGCCGAAATTCGTGTTACCTCTAGTCAAGATCGAACTGGTGGCATCTTCTGAGATATCAAAGTCCGGCAAATTGCCCAAATCGTCAAATTCGTCAAATTCATCTAAAAAGTCGCTGTGTTCTTGAGCGTTCCCAGTTTTTGACGACCAGGCACTGCTGTTCTTGTCGGACGACCCGAAAGCTGTCGCTTGTTCGTTTTCGTCGAAAGAGAAAGAATCGCTAAAAGCGTCGTCTTCAAAAGCATCTAACTCGAAGTTGTCTGTAGAGCCAAATGCCGGGGGTTCCGACTCGCTGTAACCATTGCTGTTGGCCGAAGCGTGATCGACTGAATTAAATTGTCCCCGGCTCGACCTTGACGAGTGAGAGTTGGGGACAGCACCTCCCATCAACAGCGTTTCGTCTTCCGCCAGCGAATAGTTTGACGAGTAGTCCGACCTGTTATTGGGCTGTTTGTTGTGAGGTTGAGAAGACCCGAAACCCGACGAGGGCATCGCCTCGGCAAAAGGGTCTTCCTCTTCGGCCCCAGGTGCGTTATGACCGTAATTTTGGCCACTCTGGGGCGGGGATTGGTAGTCGTAGTCGGAGTTCTCGTCGAATTCGTCTGGCAAATCGAGCGCCGCAAAAGGTTCGCCAAAATTGTCCGAGGGCCCGATGGGGGAGTCTAGTTGGTTCGAGTCGAAGGAATTCCCGATTTCTGGGGAGGCAAAACTTTGACCGTTGAGCATCTGAGTGGGAGCTTCTGAAAACGAATCTCCTGAGTAAGGTGCGCTTTTCCCAGACACTTTGCTACTAGACATGTCAGAAGCATCAAACCCTCCATCATCTAAGGCAAAAGGGTCTCCAAAGTCCGAGTCGGCAAACTCGTCTATGTCTAGCGAGTCGGAGGTCTCAGCATAAGCTGCCATTCCGCCGCTGTCGCCACCAAAGGGGTTAGAATGTGAGGCTAAATCTGGGACTAAGCCTGCGCCCTCATCGTCTTCTGATTCCCACCCCAAGCCACTCATGCCCAAGTCTGCCAAGTCCTCGTTTTCCATTTCGTCTGGGGATTGACTTGTATAGGAAAGGGATGGTGAATTTCCTTGGAAAAGTCCCAAATCCGGGTCTTCTAACCCTTCATCGAGGGATAAGTCTGGATAGAATTCTAATTCAGTTTCAGCAGACAAAGCCTCGAAATTTTCCGTGTGCAGTTCTCCAGATAAAAATTGGTCTGTGTAGGTAATTCCGCTGTGAGCGTGTTCCACCAAACTCTGGTCGTCACTCAGGCCTAGCACAACCGTGTACTGTTCCCGCGCCACCTCATACTGTTGCAGTCCGTAGCAGTAAATGTGTCCGCACAGCAGGCGAGCGCTGGGGTCTTCGGGAAAATCTTCTACTAATTGATAAACTAGGGCTGCGGCTTCCGAATAATTGCCATCCATGTAGGCCGCTTCTGCCCGTTGGTAGTCCTGCTGAAAGTTGGTACTTGTTGTCATTTGCCGCCCTCTTTGGATTTTAGATTTTAGATTTGAGATTTTTGATTTTTATCTTGAATAGAATGTTTAGATGCGCGCCTCAAGTCGTGTGACTGTTGATGGTTAGACCCCAATCGAAAATCGCAAATCGCAAATCTAAAATCGATTTCACGCTGCCCACCGCGCCGAGCGCAGAATTTTCACTTGATCTAGCAGTCGGAGCACTTTCTGAGCTGGTGCACCTAACATCCATTCTCCCCTCAGAAATGGAATCATGCCGTCTGGTGCATTGTTCTGAGAGTGCAGTTGCTCTACGTCGAGCCAGTCCATCCCCACAATTCGATCGACTGCCAGCCCCAAAATCGTGTCCTGGTCTTCCACAGCCACGATCGGGATTTCGGGTCTATCTGTGTTCAGAGGTGTTTGGTCTCCCAGAAATTGGCCGAGGTCTGCCACCCAAATCACTCGTCCTCTCATATTTAGCGTACCTAAAAGCAAAGAGGAAACGTTGGGGATCGGTGTCATGCGGTCTGGGGACGGGGATAGTACCTCTCTAATCCCTGTCGCCGGCAGTGCGAACTCATTCCCCGAAGGAACGTAGAACCGCAGGTGCAGCTCGCCTTCGGGAGTTTCTAGTTCTTGGAATTCCGGAGCCGGATCTACGCCTAGTCCTGGTAATATAAAGTCTGGGCTACCGCTAATCATAATTCTGACACCTGCATTTCTAGCAAATTGTTGAGGTTTCCCGCCAAGAAGAACCCGATCGAAACTTCGATGGTCGAAACTTGACACAGCCAAGCTTGACACAGCCAAGGGGTGAATAGCGCGACTGCCGGAGGTGCTTGGCAATAAATTTGCTCCGTCAATTATTGACTGCCATCAATAAATTCGCGCGACCAATGCTGACAAAGTAGCTCAAATCGACTACGAACAATTAATTTGAAACCCCTAAAGCTTCACTTTGTACTGCTTTGTAAAACTTACCTAAAATTATCTAAAGCCATCTTTAGAGCATCCGAGTTTACTTCCTACGCTATTGGGTAGTCGGCTATCCCAAGATCAGTAGGCTATCCCCCTCCAGCCGAGGGTTCCCAGTTCAAAATATTAAGGCTGGCATTCCAATCACGATCGATAGATATGCCACAAGCAGGACAATCATAAGTCCGAAAACCCAATGGCATATCTTTTTTACTGCCACAATTAGAGCAAGTTTTAGAACTAGGAAACCATTGGTCTACCAGCACTAAATTCGCTCCATACATCAGGCATTTGTAATCGAGTTGACGCTTGAACTCGTAAAAGCCCAGGTCGGATATCGCCCCCGCCAGCTTGTGATTTGCCATCATGCCTTTTATATTCAAGTCTTCTATTTTGATGAGCTTGAAAGTCTTGGCTAAGTAAGTTGTTAACTTGTGCAGGAAATCTTTACGAATACAAGCTATTTGCGCGTGAAGTCGCCTGATTTGGTTGTAAGTTTTACGCTGGTTATTGGAACCTTTTACCTGTCTCGAAGCTTGACGTTGTAAAGTGGCAAGTTTGGTTTTCGCTTGCTTCAACGGTTTTGGTGCGTCAAAAACTTGCTGGTTTGACAGCATGGCAAAAGATTTAATACCTACATCGATTCCTACAGAGCTTTTGGGCTGTTGAACTGGTAAACGTTCTGCATCAACACAGAATGAAACAAACCAGAGACTTCCTTCTTTTGAGATAGTAAAAGTTTGAGACACGTAACCGCATTCTAGGGCTTCGTGAAGCCGAAACGTTCCCAAGGAAGGAATCTTAATTGTGTTGCCAGCACTTAGAAGAACTTTCCCATTGGATGAATCTACCCTAAAAGATTGACCATCCCGGCGGCTGGCGAATTTGGGATGACCTGCTTTCCCGGCACGATATCGACTAAACGCATCTTTCAAGTCAATTAATGCGTTTTGGTAGACTCGGCTAGACAACTGGTTCATCCAAGCAAATTCAGGCTGTTTCTTGACGTGGTTAGTGAGAACTTTTTTAACTTCGTTGATCACCTTCGAGTCCGAAAGCTTGCCCTCACTATACATTTGAGTCCGCAAGCTTAACCCGAAATTGAAGACGAGCCGCCTCCATCCTGCGTGTTTTGCCATCAAGGTCGCTTCGTTGTTATTCAATTTTAGCGCTCGTTTGACGGCAAACATAGTTAAGCTTACCTAGAGTTGCGGGTTTGCTCAATTATAGACAAATTTAGAAAACTATTTGGCAATTTAGTCTAACTCTGTGCATCAGTTTTTCGGAGCGCTGCAAGTGGAGAACAAGTATATTATATTTGCACTTTGAGCGTGTTAGACCCACTTGGGTCTAGAAATTGAACAGAGTTTTACCGACGCCCTTATGCCAGCGCGCGGATTAATACATTCTAGTTTATGGTGCGATCGCCAATAGTGTCCGTGAGCTTTCTGTTTGTGGTGGTCGAGACTTGATCTTACCGCAGGTACAAGAAAGCTCCGATCATGCCATCGGTGCGAAATTTATTTTTCTTTTAATTGGTCTTCTAGCGATCAGTCTAATAATCTTTCCGAGAGATTGACCCGAGGGTAGCCCGGGCCCACATATTTTTCTACCAGCATCAATAACTCGCTTTCACCAAAAGGTTTGGTGTAAAAGTCTGTAGCTCCTGCCATGCGGGCTTTAACGCGATCGATAAAGCCGTCGATACCCGTTAGCATAACGATCGGCGTCTGCCGGAAAGCGCTAGAACTACGCAGCATAGCGCAAATTTCGTAGCCGTCGAGTTCCGGCATGGCGATGTCACACAGAATTAAATCGGGTTTGAGTTGAAACACCAAACTCAATGCTTGGAGGGGATTGCCGATCGTAGTAGCTTCGTAACCGTGTTCATTTAAAATTGATTCGACTGTTTTGCGAATAATATTGTCGTCGTCGATACAGACAACTCTCGGAACCTTGGTTTCTGGGGACGACCATTCTTTTTTGTTGTTTGCCGGGGCAACAGAGGGTTCATAAAATACTTGCACCAATCCCTGCTGTACAAAGGGGTAAATCGCCTTAGCGACAGTCAGCACGTCTCGGTTGAGGTACCGCGACATTTGGCGGATCGAAGTGTGCCCGTCAGCCCAGCGTCTGAGAGTATTAAAGGTATTGACAGGCAGCGCTACTCGCAGCTCGGAGGGGTCTGAAATCACCGGGCATTGGTTGGGCGACTGAATGTGAGGGTGAAACTGCTTCCACTGTTGCACCTGTTTGACAATCTTGGCCAGCAGCGAGCTAATTTCTAAGCTGGTCAGTTGAGGAGCCAAAGCTGGGCCCATTTCAAAAGTGAAGGAACCCTGGTGGAGACTAAGTAAGTCAAATAGGGTTTCGTGGATCATGCTCTGGATGATGTTGCGCCCTTGAGCTGGGGTGAGGATGTGGTTTTCTAGCAGGGCCCATAGGTAGCCGTATTCTGGGGCATTGGTAGATGCCATATAGGGAACTTGGATTTTGTCGAGGGCGGTATCTGCTTTGTAGCGGCGCAGGTAGTCCCGCAAGCGAAACAAACTGCCCGCACTCTGGGTAGCGTAAATAATCTGACCGTTGAAGCAGAAGACATACCAGGATTGTCCTGCAAGGGAGCGCTGGGTAGGTTGAGTACCCGTGCTGCTGCCGGTGGATGTGTAGGCCTCTACGAACAGTTCTCCGGTTCGCTGACCTAACTCAATCAATTGCAGGATGCTGCGGATGTCTATTTCACTCAAATTTCCCTGCATGCAGCTAAAGTGTCCTCCTTAAAACCGTTGGCGTCTGAGCTCGGAAAGACTGTGTGCTGGCGAAAAGATTGACTTGAGTTTCCGTCAATAATTTACGCGCTGATGCCGAGCTCACAATTGGGAATTGACGAAAGGTCGATACTTGCTGCGGATCCTCGGTCGCGCTACCAGTCCACAAGCTGAAACCGCGAAACTCGCGGCATTCTCTAAGTCTAGAGTTTCACCTTGTATTCCCACGGCGTTGCCTAAACTCGTAGAATCCACTTCGCACGATTGCACGGGTTTTTCGAGTGTGCAACGCTGGCATTCCCGACTGGTTGAAGTCTTCGATAGCCAAAGTTTTGAAGTTTTTGGCTGAGTATGCCGTCAGTTTATCCAACACATCTTGGCGTAGGTCAACTTCAAAATACCGAGGATTCTCTGGTTTTACCGCTGCTACCAGCAGCAAGTGCCGATCAAGCCCCAATGGGAACTTGAGGCTAGTCTGTTGGGTTGGATGAGTTGCGATCGAGGTTTTTTTGGGTTTGCCACAGCCCTAAAATCAGGTGCAGTCAAAATGAACCTTTGTTGGCAATTGTCAGGAAAACCCTCAGTGCCGATCGACCTTTTTGCTCGCCCGCGGCGATCGTCATAGGCTCGCGTCATTACCTTATTCTAAGGCAGCGCGGTTCAAATCCCTAGTCGGCCGGAGCAAGGCGCCGGCTTGGGGCAGCAACGGCTTTTATGACGATCGACCCATAACTAAAGCGTTGTAAAATCAATACAAACTTTTGGATCGAAACGCCACAGGCAAGTCCTGGGCTAACGACATGGGGATTTAGACCTGGGGATCAGTAGGTAGGGACTTTTAAGTCTCGTGAAACGATTGTGTTGCTAAAACCAGAGTGGTATAATTGGCAGAGAGCGATTCGCCAGAGTAAGAATAACTTTCACCCCATTGAAATATCCTAGACGGCGAGCAACCCCGGCAACGCACTAATCCGATTAATTCGGAATAGTTAAAGGGCAAATAATTGCAGCATAGGTCACGTTCAACCTTAAAAATATGAAGGACTCATCAAGTATGCGCTCCCGGATAAGTCAAGTTCTTTGAGTGTGTAGAGGGATATTTGAATGTCCCATTGTCGTCTTGAAGGTGCGCCAGAATCCCCCGGCTTTAGAGGTGGGGAGGTTCAAGGACTAACCTTTTTCAGCTTTGGGCTATAGCAGTCTCCGCAATTTTGCTAGTTTTTAATCAAGCGGCATTGGTACTGCTCTCTCATTCCTCCAGACAACTGGCGGCGGCCGTACTTTCTGGAAGTTCTCCCGTGAGGACGTGCTATGCGTGAGTGCTGAAGAAAAGTTAGAAAAAAATGCTATCCCCCGATTGGGCAAACGATACCAAAAAGTAAGACTTAAGTGGCAAAAAGTTATCCTTACTTGCCTATACTTGTTTACTTTAGGTAAGTTGACTAAAGATCACACGCAGTGTTATGTTTAGTCAAGAACCTTTGGCTTAAGGGGGATAGCCTACTTATCTTGGGATTAGCCGTCTACCCAACAGCGTAGGAAGTAAACACCACTTATCTTTTAGGCCTTTAAGTAACTTAAAGTAAGTTGGGATAGGTTTTACGAAGCAGAGGACTATTAGTGTGCTGTATCTAGCGGAAGTACAAAAACAGAGAAGCGGCTTTGGTCTCGGTGGCGGTAAGGCTGAACTGAAACTGCTAGCTTGTCAGCGGGGCGAACATAACTGGAGCGCCGTACCAGGCGATGACGCGATCCCAGTTGAGGAAGCTAATAAGTTTAACGACGGCACGCTGGTGCTAGTTGAGTTGAGCGCTAGCAAGCAAGTGCAGCGGATTCAGGAGGCGGCCCGCCAGTTGGTGAGCATTCTGCAAAATTTCTCGCGATTGCAGGACAAGTTTAAGGATAAGGAAGAGGAAATTGAACAGTGGAAGGCTTCTCTGACGTTTTCGAGTCAGGAACTCAATCGCCGGGAAATGGAAATGCAAGCCCGCGAAGAGCAGTTGGCTCAAATGGAAGAGGAGTTGGAGCGGCTAGAGGCTCAGCGCTCGGAAATTGAAAATACTCGAGATGAAGCTAACCGACTTCGAGAAGAAGTTGATCGCAGTCGCGTGGAAATTGAGACGGCCTGGGAACAGTTGCGGGGCGAGCAGCAACGGGTGGCCCAGCAGCAGTCTGAGGTTCCGCAGGGAGCGGTAGTTGATGAGCAGCAGACTCAGAGGATTCAGGAGTTGATGCAGAAGCTGGGAGGGGCAATTGCTTCTGCCCAAGGGGTGCGGGAACAACTGAATCAGTCTTTTGGTGCCGTGGGCGCTCAACAGGCAATTCTGGATCAGCACTGGCAGCAGTTGGAGCAAAAACAAAGCATAGCTCAACAGCAACAAGAAGAGGTCGATCGACAAAATCAGAGCCTCCAAAACCGCTGGCAAGAGTGGTACCAATCTCAAGAAGCTTTGGCGCAAGCTCGGGCGGAGCTTAAAGGGCAGCAAAGTAGCCTTAGCGCTAAGCAGGAGCAGGCTCAGTCGGTGTCTTTGCAGGTGCGGGCTGTGGAGGATCTTTACCAGCAACTTTCCAGGCTCGCATCTGCTTCGGGTGCTGCCGGTACGCAGCAGAAAGTAGATGTGTCATCTCTGGAGAAGATGCCCGTTGAGGAATTGCAGGGGCTGGTGCAACACCTGCAACAGGATTTGGAGAAGGTGTTCCGCTTTGTTAACGATCAAGAGGAGGAGTTGACTCTGCAACGGGAGACAATCGAGGAGCTGCAAGGGAAAATTCAAGCTGCTAGCGAGTATGATCGCATGGCTTTGGAAAACGAAATGGCAGATGAACTTGAAAGTTATCAGATGTTAAACGAAACTCTGGTGGGACAGCGCCTCCGGTTGCAGGAACGGGAAGATGTTTTAAAGCAGCATCAGGCGGTGCTGTGGCGGCGGCTGGGTACTGGTAATGCTCCCAAACAAGAGCGAGGAGATATTGATTTGGGGCCGATTGTCGCACAGCTCAATACTCAGCGGCAGCAGCAAAGCCAAGAATTGCAAAGACTGGAAAACGAAATTCCGCAGGTGCGGGAAGCCATATCCCAAATTGAGGCCAATGTCAACCGCCAAAATGGGGAAAGTGAGGCGAAACGCTACGAACTCAAGCAGTTAGAGCAGAATTTGTTCAACCAGAGAGGTGCAGTGGCGCAACTCTGGGGCAGGGTGAATGTTTATCAAGAAATGTTGCAGCCGGTGCAGGACAATTTGAATGCGCTACGCCAAAAGCTCGAAGCGGTGGCGGGGGAACTCGATCGGGTACAGGAGACGGGAGACGAGCAAGATCGGGTAGTTTCTGATCTACGGCAAGTCCTTTCGGGTTTGATAACAGCTTAAAATTTAATATCTAAAATTATCGAAGGGTGTTCGACTCGACCGATCGCTCCTCCAGGAAATGGATCGGTTTGCGATCGGTTGGGCGCTACGATTAAGCTGGTTAGTTTTTCTACGCTTTCAAAACTGGGCGCCGAGGGCAATATTTGTTGCAGTAGTTGCCGCATTGCCCGTCGCTGCAAGGCCAGGGGTGCTTCCCGCAAAATCGGGCGATTTAACTTGACGGGAAGTTGAAAATTCACCTGTGGGCTGTCTGCAATTGGAGACATTGCTCGCTGTAACAAGTCGCTGGCTGCAAGTTCGAGATATTCTACGTCCGCACGGAGGAGTTCGGCTGTTTGAGCTAGCGCTTGTTGGGCTTTTGGGTTGAAATGAGTTTCCAAATAAGGCAATAATTCCGCTCGAATGCGGTTGCGACTATATTGCAAGTCTTGATTTGTGGAATCTTCCCAAATTGGTAGTTTTTCCTCTTGACAAAATTGACCTGTTTGCGATCGAGTTATTTCGAGCAAGGGACGAACTAAATAGATTTTAGATTTTAGATTTTGGATTTTCGATTGGGAATTTTCATCCTGATTTTCCAATCTAAAATCGGCAGATATTTGGGAGTTGGGATTTTCGCCGGAATTCCCCAATCTAAAATCTAAAATCGGCAATCGAAAATCGAGCAGGGGCCGCGTCCAGGTGAGGGCAGAAAGTCCGTCGGCGCCACTGCCGCGAATCAGGTTGTAGAGGAGTGTTTCGGCGCGATCGCTGGCTGTGTGGCCTGTAACAATGTAGGGGTAGTTGTGGGCGATCGCAATTTCGGTTAATGCTTGATAGCGCCACTCTCTGGCGGCTGCTTCTGTTTTGGGGATGTCCGAGGCTGTTTCCAAATAGTAGGATATTCCCCAGTTTCTAGCTAATTGTTCTACATGATTGGCCGAGGCTTCCGAGTCAGAACGCCAACGGTGATCGCAGTGAACAATCGCTAGGTTCCACCCCCATTTTGGCTGCAAATCTAGCAGTAATTTAATTAAACACAGAGAATCTTGTCCACCGGAAACTGCTACTAGCAATCGCTGATTTGATGGCAATATTTGTCGGTACAGCAGCGTCCTGTGCACTTGAGCGTGCAGGTGCGTCCAATTGGAAGATTCAGCCATGAGAGCAGTTTTTCAGTAAGCAAAAATCAGGAAGTTAGAAAACGAGCCGTGTCCGGGATTTAACCGATGGATTTTGAGCAAAGAAGGGGGATCATCCCCCTCTCCCTATCTCTCAGTCTTTGCCTTCCTAGCTCCACATTCCTATACTTTGGGGGTCACGGTCTGGATACCTAGAAATAGGAAAATGATTATTTATTTCTGTTGAGTCACATTGATTTAATGGCTCATCTATATCGGTTTGATTTGAGCTATCTACGGCGTAGTTTTGCACGGTATCTGATCTTTCTGCTGCGGCAGGAAGGGCTTTTTGTTCTTTGATTTCAGGTTCGAGGGGAATAAACTCCAGACGCATTCTAAGTTTTCCTTTAGTCCAGTCTTTGCCAGCACTTAATAACTCGCAATCCAGACCCTCTGAAAATAATTTTTCGTCTACCAATTTTGACTGCATAATTGCCATAAATTCGCTGACTTTGAATGTACATTGATACATCAAAGCACTGGTAGGGGCAGACACAACATCGTCTTCTTGGGGAAATATTGGCGATTCGTCCATATTAATTGTCCTTATTTTAATGAATGAAGGAAGTTCGGCAACGGATTTTGTAACGGATGTAACGGATGTAACGGATGTGAGGAAGGGCGAAGTTATAAGAAGGAAGAAGGCCCTTCGACTTCGCGAGCGGGTAAAAAAAGGGAAGAAGGAAGAGGGAGTTAATTATTAGAAACTCGCTGGTTGAGTAAGGTGGGAATTGCCCACCCTACAACCGGAGATGATATTAATCCCGATTCTTTGACTTATCCTGTTCTTATTTGGCTGATTGGTGTATCGGGAATTAGAAAAACCAACCGTAGGAATGTAAACCTTTGCCTAACAGATTAACGCCTAGATAGCAAATCCAAACTACCACAAAACCTGTGGCTGCTAAAATTGCTGGGCGTCTTCCCTGCCAGCCGCGAGTGATGCGGGCGTGTAGGTAGGCAGCAAATACCAACCAAGTAATTAGCGCCCAAGTTTCTTTCGGGTCCCAACTCCAGTAAGATCCCCAAGCTTCGTTAGCCCAAACCGCACCGGCAATAATACCAACTGTCAGTAAGGGGAATCCTAAACCGATGATGCGATAGCTAATGTTATCAAGAGTTTCTGCTAGATTCAAGCGCTGGGGCGAGAGAAGTTCTGCGGTTTGATTTGGGGCGGTTGATGGGGTTTGAACGGTTGCTAATTCGAGCACTGCGGTGGTGCCCAAACCGTTATTGTTGGAGTTGAAAGAAGGTTCGCTGAAAGCTAATGCGCTGTCGGCGCTGGTTTCTGCAATTTGAGGTTCGGGGTTTTGAGGGCGTTGGAGGCGGTAGTTGCCGTTGCGGTTGCTGTTGGTGCCGAAGGAACTACCGGTGAGTTCGATTTTTTGGCCGCGGGTAACGATTAAAAAGGCGATCGCCAGTAGCGCTCC
Organism: Microcoleus sp. LAD1_D3; assembly: GCF_036702135.1. Taxonomy (NCBI): domain Bacteria; kingdom Bacillati; phylum Cyanobacteriota; class Cyanophyceae; order Oscillatoriales; family Microcoleaceae; genus Microcoleus; species Microcoleus sp. LAD1_D3. Next base: position 21,011 of record NZ_JAUBSB010000024.1, read on the forward strand.
TACCATTAAAGTTGAGTAACTGAGCATCATGACGCTAACGTGCATCATCAGCCAGTTTGATTTGAGGGCGGGTACTAGGGGCTCTGCTGATTGCATGGTTGCGGGCAGAGTCAGGGCTGCAAAGGCAGATATTGCCATTGCTACGGGGGATGTGGCTACTCCTACTAAGCGGGAACGACTCATGTTTTCCGCGACTAGGTGGATGGCGGTGATTCCCCAAACTAGGAAAAATAGGGATTCGTAGAGATTGCTTAAGGGGAAGTAGCCGGCTTCTATCCATCGAGAACCGAGTAAAGCGGCGATGGATAGGTTGGCGACGGCCATTCCTGCGGTTCCTAGGGCTGATAGGTAGGGGATGCCGGGGAATGCTGCGCCAACCCAGTAAATGAGCATTGTTGAGAACAAAATGGCAAACGAGATGTTGTCCAGCCAGTTCTGGAGTACGACCAGATCCATAAAAATTACTCCGGTAGTGTTTTTACTTATTTTTGCTAACTAGATCGATCGTACTGGGGTTGGGCAGTTTTGGGTTTGGGATTTTGAATTTTTGTGGCAATTCTGAGTTTTTGGCGGTTGTTGAGGTACGGGCGGGCGATCGCGCGGACGCATCAAACAAGCTACTATTGACCCACCAGACGAGTGTCTCCCCGTCAAGTCACACTTGTTGATTCTGGCTGAGGGCTTGAGGTTGGATGAGTTCCAAGTAAGGAAACACGGAATGCTGATGGGCGAAATTCGATCGCCGATTAACAAAATTAGGACTTACGCAGAGGGGGCCAGAAACCGGGTTTTTGTAGGAAAATCCTTTGTTCGTACTCGAAGATTAAGTAAAAAACCCCGTTTCTTTGTCGGGAGTGCGTCTAGGACTGAAAATATAGGATGTTTTTTGTTCTGGGGCTATCTGGAATCCTTTAGAATTGATTGAGCTGATTACCCATTTGCTGTTTTTGCAACCAGCAAAAAAACGGAAGCCCCCGACAATCGTTGTGGATACTCCCCAAATTTTAGACTAAAGCTCAACCTCCCAGATTTATCAAGGCGAGTCAAATCTAAAATCTAAAATCTAAAATCTAAAATCGACTGACGGTTCGAGCATTTGCATAGGTTAGAGGAGATGTTGGGTTAATGCGTCGAGATTCAATATTTTACAAGTTATTTCAAGAAGCTCCGACGCTGCTGTTTGAGCTATTGGAAGAGTCACCATCGAATGCGGAACAGTATCGATTTGACTCCGTTGCTGTGAAGGAACCGAAGTTTGAAATTGATGGGGTGTTTTTGCCACCGGATGCTGAGCCTGGAGTTGTATATTTCTGTGAGGTGCAGTTTCAGCGGGATGAATTGCTTTATGAGCGATTGTTTGGTGAGTCGTTTTTGTATTTTTATCGCAACCGTCAGCGATTTACAGATTGGGAAGCGGTGGTAATTTATCCGAGTAGATCGACTGAACAATCAGAAACGCATCCGTATAGATCGCTCTTGAACTGCAATCAGGTGCATCGCGTATATTTGGATGAGTTGGGGGATATTGAACAGTTGCCGCTGGGGGTGGCGCTGATGGCTTTGACGACGATCGACGAAGCGAGTACGCCGGAAGTGGCGCGATTGTTGCTGGCGCGATCGCAGCGGGAGGAATCTGAGGCAGCGAGTCGCGCCATAATAGAGATGCTGACGACGATACTGGTTTACAAGTTTACAAGTTTGAACCGAAGGGAGGCAGAGGCGATGTTAGGGATTACGCTTGAGGAAACTCGGTTTTATCGGGAAGCTAAGGAAGAAGGCATTGAACAAGGCATTGAACAAGGCATTGTCCAAGGCCGCGAACAAGAAGGGAGAGCCTTGATTTTACGTCAGTTAAATCGCCGTCTGTTAAATCGGCGAGTTGGAACATTACCGGAATCTATCACGACTAGAATTGCTGATTTGTCGATCGAGCAAATTGAAACTCTAGCAGAGGAATTGTTAGATTTTCAGTCGATCGAGGATTTAGAGGTTTGGCTGGAGAATTTGCCGCAGGGAGATTGATACGAGGTTAGGAATTGCACTTGAGGGGGCGATCGCACCATTTACGCGCACAAAGAAATCAAACGTACCCCCCCTCTACTTCCTGGGTTTTGGGGTTCTTTTGCTGCATCCGCCGTTGCTGAAAGGATATTAAGGGGGCGATCGGGGATGATTCCGGCGGATTAGAAGCGGATTGATGATGGTGGAAGATGTTTTGGGCGATCGACCTGCAGACTTATGTTAAATTAGACCTCTTGCAAAAAATAGCTAAGACGGGCTCTCCGCCCCATTCCACAAAAAAAGATGATTTTTGTGGGATGGGCCGGAGAGCCCGTCCTAAAATTTCATTAAAAGGACTTTTGCAAAAGGTCTATTTTCCTGTAGTTTCAGTCCCTCACAGTACCTCCGGCGAACGACTTCTTTTTAAAGCAATAGATAATTGCCTCAATCGTTCGCTAACTTCTAAATTCGATTCTTGTGACTTCAAGTTATCAGGTATTTCAGCAAACAGAAGTGGATTTCCCTGCAACCACTCATTGAGAGCAACGCCAGTCCAAGTACCTTCTTTGTCTCGGAAACTATCAACTAAACCCTTCTGTTCTTGAATACAGTATGACTCAAAACCAGCCGCACTGAAAATTGCATAAATTAAGTATTCTTCAAACGCACTAATATCATTTCCTACCTCAAAAACTACAGCTTCTTCTTGTGGCGATTTTATGTCATTAGAAAAATCTCCCACTATTTGCGCTGCTACCCCAGCAATTTGTGTTGCTATTCCTGTAACTCCTAATACTTGTTGCCGAATCTCCGAATTAAATAGTAAATCTGAACCATATTTTACATATTTTTTGAGAACCCTAAATGCAGCTTCTTCCCCACTATAGTAGTTATCAATAATTTCAATATCTACCCCTAAACTTTTGATTATTTTATTTCGAGTATCACTATTAACTGGACCGCGAATCAGCGCTTCAGCAACTGGACGCGCAAAGCGTAAAAATAATACGCTTAAGCTATTCTCTAGTTTTGCTAAAAAATATTCCTCTGAATTTTCAATGAGCCTGGGTTTTACTTGATTACTTTCCCATAATAAACTTGTCATATATTCAACTAATTTTAATGCTTCATCCTTAAGTTCTAAAGCAAGTTGATGAGCAATTGCAGAGAGAAGCTTACTAATATCACCGTACAAATCATCACGCCAAGCAAAATTGGCTTTCATGCGGTCAAACTCTGGATTGGAGTTAGCAAGAAAGATAGTATCTTTCTTTTTAAATGTTTCCTCCCTGAGTTTCTGCATTTCATTGTCAACGATTTGTAAATATCGTTCTCTAAATTTTTCTATTTGAGTGAATGACTTAGCATTAGAACTATCTAAGGATTTGTTTACAACAGAATATTCATAATATTTTTGTAAATCAGCTTTGATTGTTTCCCATTTTTGATTCCACCATTCTGTAAATAAAACCCGCCGATTATTTTCTTCAAATAGCTTGGCTTCTTCAGGATTTTCTGGATACTTTTTGCTGACAGTAATATAAATCTGTTCAGAATTGCTGAAAATTTTATTGATAGAAGCTTCGCATCTTTTCTTTAAAATCGAGACACGCTCAGTGTTGATATAGTTAAATATTTTTTCCTTAATTTCTGGAATTCCCGTACCATTTTTATTCAGAGTTTCTTCATCGGTAATTCCAGTCAGTCTCTTCAACTGAGCTTCGATATTACTTGCATCCCCAATCTCTAACTTAGTCTGTTCTCCTGCTAAACCATTCAAAATTAGATAGGCTCCGGCTGAACCATATACAATGCGTTCAGGTGGAAGCTTTGCACGCTTTAACCAGTCTTGAGATGCTTCTTCAATATGTGTTTTAAGTGCCTCTGCACTACCTAATGAATCAATCCGACTTAAAAATACAAAAAGCTTATCAGCAACGGTGACGTTTTTATCGCCAAGTTCGGTAAACTTGATTATTTCTAGTTCCTTTTCTCGGAGGCTAGTAAACCGCTGTACCAATATCACCGCATCACAGTCAGAGAGCATTGCTTGTGCTTCATCAACGTGCTTTGCTAAACCTGAATCTAAACCGGGAACATCATAAAAAACAATTCCTTCAGCCTGAGCAAGTTTGTTAGTATAAAGTCTCGCCTCTAAAACAGCGTGAGCATACTTTTCATCTGCTACATACTTCTTGAGTGGTTCTCTAATATCTTCGAGTCTAGTAAAGGGAAAAGTCAGATTACCTTCTCTTCTTACCTGTTGTAATGTTATTTCGTTTGCTCGTATAGTATTTAGGTCTTCTTTCGCCCCTACTTTCTCAAGTTCCTTTAGTAAATTGAGAAACTCTTCTTCAGTTCTCGCTTGTACTTCCAGCCTTTGTTCGGACTCATTTTCAACTGAATAAATTTGGGTGGTTGTAAATGTACATCTTCCTCCCTTCGCTGGAAGTAAATCGCATTCTAACCAAGCATTAATAAATGTGCTTTTTCCGGCTTTTTCTAACCCGACAACAGCGATGCGAAACTCTCGCTTTTTGAGTCTTTCAAGTTGGCGACGAGTTGGTTCGGCTTCTTGTAAAAGTACCTCTTTTAATCGAACCGAAACTTCAGCTTGGGGTAACATAGCCAAATTAAGCGCGTGTCGCTGCACGTTTAGAGCGTCGCTAAGACGAGCCTCATAGTAAGAAGATGCTGTTTTCCAATCCATTTTGCGGTTCCTTAAATACGGTTAAAGTTTTCTAAACCAAATACAGATAAATATTTTAGACAAGCTAATTGTGTAACCATACCTTGTCCATTAGGAGGGAGATTTCTCTTTAAAATATATGGGACTTTCTTCCCTATCATGTCTTCTCCATCAGTAATGTTAATCCTGACATAAATTTCTCTCTGTTCACTCACAGTTGTAATATTTTCGCCTGTTAATTCTAGACGTGGCTGGATAGTATCTGCATCTTCAGGACTTGTACATAGAAAATATAAGGAATTATCTATGAGTTTTTCTATGTCAGACACATTAATTGGGCTATTGTTTGTTAAATTTCCTACCACTGATGCTGGTACAACAAGACACAAGGCTACAGGTACAGGAACTTTTAGATGTGGTGGAGAGCTATCTGATGGCTGTGATGGCTGAATTTTGCGGTCTTCTCTTAGTTGTCGTTCTTTTTTGACTTTTTCGAGATATTTTATACAAACAAATGTTCCTACAATCAGGCATCCTATGACAACAATTTGAAATAATTTCATATCATTACCTCCCAAATTACTTTTTAACTTACGTGTATTTTTTAAAAACTCTTTCTCCCGCTTAATTATATTATCATATATCCATTGTATTTGGCTATTAGGATTACTTATGAAAACCCCAATAATGTCGTCTGATATAGATAAATCATCTTCTAATAATGCGTAATCTTTAATTTTAAGATACTGACAAACTTCTTGAGCTTGTGAGTTGTCTGCTCCAAGTATTATATATATTACTGTGGACAGAACTCCCTTCTTTTGGTTTTTAATGTTAGGATAAATCTCCTCACAAATCGCTTGATACAATTTTTCTATGTTTTGATCTACTGGAAATCTGGTTTGCGAATTCATGTCATTATATTTTTGGGAGCGAGCAAGGACTTTAAATTAACAAAGTCAATTATCAATTCAATTAACTTTCCAAATCTTTTCTAAGCCTGAAAACTCTTCTGCTAGGTTTTGAGCTTTTTGTGCCATAGGTTGCCAGACGTTTCTTTGCTTTTCATAATCAATAGTAATTTCTTGGTTTGCCTTATCGAGCCTTTCTTGATAACGGTCAATAATATCACTCTGAATTTTGTCTACATTTTTTTTTAGACAATCAATTTGTTCTAGTAACCAGCGTGCAACTTGATTTACTCTTTCTGACTCTTCCTCTTTCGCCTGCTCTATCCAACCAGTCAGTAAATATTCTATGCTGGGTAGTTTAGCATTATCGCTAGAACGTGGTTGATACTCGGTTTCATAAATAGTTTTTTTCCCTATCCACAATGTATACCAAGTTCTTTCTTGTCTTGGAACCTGTACTGCTTCCTCCCAATTCCCTTTTGTAATAGCAAATCCTGCTTTAAACCTAAAATTAAATGTTAAATGACTCTCGACTTTAATAAGTTCGGATTCAGGGAATTTAATCGCTATGTTAGGTGCTTTATCATTTGCTCCCTTTTCAAGATATGACAAATGGCAACGGAACAATTCAGATACAGCCTGGTAAATTCTATCTAACTCTTGTGTAGAGATATGTTTTAATACATCCTTTATAACCAAGTTAAGATGGATAGCTAGTTCATTGAGTTCCTCATTTATTTCTTTGAGTTTATTCTTCTCTTCCTCTGTTCTTGCTTCCATTGTTGTCCCTTGTTTAGCAGCGGAAGCCGTGTAGCCCAACTTAACTAAACGGTTAAGGTTTCTTGCTAGTAAATTTACATTTAAAACATTTGCTCTTTTCAGATTTGGACTGTCTAAATCTACTCTCCCAGTCTCTAAAGACTTTGCTACTGCTTCTAATACTTGGTTAATTCCTCTCTGAAACTCGTTTTCCCATGAATGTACTGGATGTAATTTTACTCCTAGTTCATTGTATGGTTCAACTTTTAGAAGCTCCGAAATTACGGTTCTTATATACTTCACAACGTCATCTTCTGACTGTTTTGCTAAAACCTGTTTAACTTTTGTATCTAGTCTTTCAAAAGGCTTTTTTAAGTTTGTATCGCTGCTTTCTAAGAACCCTTCAAGTGCTGCCCTAATCTGTGATATTTTTTCACATTCCTGTTGATAGCGTTCTTCCGAACTATTAAGAATAGCTGTTGTTGTTTGTGTTACCCATTCCGTTACGGCATTTCCTGCGGATAGATTGAAGCGTTCTATAATTTGTGGGATTACTAACTGTGGAAAGTGTTGAGTAATATGTCCCCTTAAGTTCTGTTGAAATTCCTCTGCATAAGATTTTTGCCATAATGCTTCAGCAACTCGGTTTCGATCGTGTCTAGACCATTTTTGTACGTTACGTGGCAGGACTTCTAATATATCTTCATCAATTAATCCATTAAAATTGTTGTCTGCCTTTTTACAGGCTTCCGCACTATAGATATCATCATTATTTTGGATCAGAAGGGCTAGTAGCGCAGGCCATGTACTAAGTTTGACAACTTGTAACTTTTCAATATCTTCCGTATATTCTTGTAATTGTTCAGTCAATTCGTTTTTTATATCACGTCTAGCTTTTTCAACAAAGCGATTTTCTGTTTCAGGCCAATTTTTGTCGGCTCGAAAAACGTCAATCCGATTCAGAGTAAAGAGCATACGTGCAGGAGAACCACCTAAATCTTTTACCTGCTGTACAACTTCTTGCAGTAAGCTTTTTACTTTATGTGCATCGGTTTCTGCACTATTGTATGTGACTATGCACAATGCCTCTCGGCACTGTTTAATAACATCTGCGTTACCTTGATCGCCCACATAGGCCAAACCAGGTAAATCAAGAATTTTTACCCTTGTTCCTTGTGGTAGTTCCAGTTTAGACTCTTTGACAAGCCTGAAAGGGTAAAATATTGTAGATTGTGGGCAAGCTAAATTCGGTTGTTTTTCTCGGTTTTCGATATAACTTATCATTACTTGGTATAAGCGCTGATAAATTTTTTCCTCTCTGATACCTCTCCACTCTCCGCACTCCCACAATGCTCCTGGTGTTTCATGGATTATTAGAGACTTTTCCTTGCTATATTCGATAGTGACTGCCCCTGCGCTCATTTCACTTACGGCTACGGGGACAATTTCGGCTCCACATAACAAATTTACTAAAGTGCTTTTCCCACTACTGGTGGTTCCTGTAGTCGCAAGAGTCAGAGTTGGATTACGGAGTGCCTCAACCAGAGTGCTTAAAGCCTCGTCTAATTTACTGGAGAGCTTTTGTATCTCAGGCTGATATGTATCTGGTAAATGTTCGGAAATTTCTGTAGAAAAATTATTCCAGTATTTAGCAAGCAGTTGAGCTTGGAATTCTACTTCGTCAAAAACTTTGTATAATTGTTTACTCATGTGTTAAATACTGGTGTTGATAGTGAATATGTATTCTAGTTAACATATTTGAGTCGCCACTCATAGAGGGCTGACAGCAGCACTGTTTAATTATGACTCTCGGTATAATACTATAACCTGTCAAGAGGCGATCGCACTTTCTTTATTTAAATAAATTTACAAACAGGCTCTTCATATTTTTGCAGGTCTTCAATTAGATTATCAGCGGGCGTTGCTGAATCCAGGTCGGAAACGATCGCAAAAACGCCGAAGGAGCGCTCTAAATTGCGATCGATTATACCCATATTCCCCAACCCCGCTGATCGAACTCTCGCACAATTAGCCAACAGTCGATCGACTAAAACAAACCCTATTACCAAGGATTACCAATCATTCTAAAAGCAGACCAATAATAAGGATGAGAGAAATTCTGACTCGCCGTGTTTGCCAATTCCGGGGGTAACGGCAGATTGCCAACAGAAGTGTGCAGCATCCCCCCTTCAATTCGCACTTCTCCCCGCAACATCGCTAATTGCGCTTGCCGCAGTGCTTCTGCTTTAATCGGAGCAGTTTTTAACTGCCCGTAAAACTCCGCCATCAATCCTAAACTGCCCTCGTCGCTGACATACCAAAGAGTCGCCATAGCCGATTTAACCCCGGCTTGCACGGCTAACCCGCCAAAGCCCAACTCGGCCTCTCGATCGCCCACAGCAGTCTTGCAAGCACTCAAAACTAACATTTCAACTTGCGGGCTGTGCCATCCCATTTGCCGCAACTGATCCAAACGCAGTTTAGTATCCCACAACTGAATAAAGGATTCGCTGGGATCTCCCGATCGAAATTCGGCGTGGGTAGCCAAGTGAATCATCCCAAAAGGATACTGCTGGCGCTGCGATTTCAAATTAGCCAGGGTGAAAGCTTCGTTCAAGAAAGACTTACCCGGCCACTGCTGCGGGGTGATTGTCGATACTTCTATTTCCACCGCAGGCAAAGGACTCATCTCTGGAAATTGCGACGCCCCCATTGCCAGAACTTGGGTATTTTTGAAATTGGTGGCGCTGGTATCTGTCAAACTCAGACTCGGCATCGAGCCAACACTGTAACGCTCTACCAGAAAGCCTTTGCCGTCGTGTAGGGCGCCCATCGGTATCGATCGCAACCCCATATCTGAGATAAAAGATAAATTGTCAATGCCTTTGGCTTGCAGTTCTGCTTCGAGCGGCGCTACCATCCACTGGTAGAGTTGCTGAGCCAAGGGCAAATAACTTTTAGTGTTGCGCTTTACCGGATTAGTCAGTTCATCGCGAAATTTCCGAACAGCTTCCATTACCTCGGTGCGAGAGGTTCCAGGGATGCGCTGGCGAACGGGCACACCTTCGGGGGTGATCACCATCATTTCCAGTTCGTCAGAGGCTTGGATTTGCTGTTCTACGCGCAAGATGGGGGAACTGCTGTAAGGCCGATCGACTGTAGAACCCCTGGGTACAAAGTTGATATAAATGAGAGCTGGTTTGATCCCTGTGGCTTGTTGGACACCGCGAAGGGTATTTTGGGCATCTTCTAGGGTGGCGATCGCAGTTGTTGATGGCAAATTTAGGTAATCGACAAACTCACTGGTAAATCTCTCCTCGACGGGAAAAATAACGGCGCTGAGGTTAGCTGGCAACTGGGAAGCCTCAAGATTCGGAGACGCTGGAGGTGAAATGCGCTGTTGCCAGGAATTAGATATCTGGTTTTGCTGTTGCAAGCTGGGGGAAAATAAACGATTTGTGCTCGGCGGCTGGTTGGCTGCGAGATCCGGTGTCGGTATCGGTGCGAGATTTATGGGCGCAGCAGCAGGCGCAACCACTGGATTT